>JANYGY010000051.1 GCA_025362255.1 Planctomycetales bacterium | reverse complement strand
GGCGCGGGTTCTCATCGCGCGGACAGATCGCCACACTCGACAGCGAGTCATCTCCATCCGGTTTGAAGATCGTGACCCCTTGGGCTGCCCGGCCGGTTGAGCGGATCTGGTCGACGCTGGTGCGCACAACTTGTCCTTGGCGGCTGATCAGTACCAGCTCATCGCCAGGACGCACCGCCAGCGAGGCCAGCACTGGTCCATTGCGTTCGCCGGTGTCGATGTTGATCACGCCTTTGCCACCGCGGCGAGTCAGGCGGTAATTCTCAAACGGCGTGCGCTTGCCGAAGCCCTTGAGGCAGATCGTCAGCATTTCAGCCGCGTCATCCTGACGAACCAAGCTGATGACCTTGGCGCCGGGCGAGAGGTCGATGCCGCCGACGCCGCCGGTGTCGCGACCGGTCGGACGGACATCGCTTTCCTCGAATCGAACGGCTTGGCCATCATCGCTGGCGATCAGGATCTTGTCCGAGCCCGAAGTGATGATCACGCCGACCAGGACGTCGCCCTCGGCCAGCTTGATGCCCTTAATGCCGCCGTTGCGCGGATTGCCGTACGCCGCCAGCGCGGTCTTTTTGATCTGGCCTTGCGCCGTGGCCATCAGCAGGAATTGGTCCTCGCGGAATTCGCGGACCGGGATCGTCGCGGTGATCAGCTCATCCTTGTCGAGCTCGAGCACGTTGGCGAGATGCTTACCGCGGCTGGTGCGCCCGGATTCAGGAATCTTGTAGACCTTCAGCCAATGGATCTGGCCGTGATTGGTGAAGCACAGCAGATATTGATGGCTGGTGGCGGAGAACATCTGGGCGACGAAATCGGTGTCATTTTTCAGATCGCCGCCGGAAACACCTTTGCCACCGCGCTTTTGCAGGCGGAAGGTCTCGACCGGCATGCGCTTGATGTAGCCGCTGGCGGTGATCGTCACGACGCACGATTCGTCCTCGATCAGGTCTTCCATGTCGAAGCCCGAGACCGCACCGACGATGATGCTGCGGCGATCATCGCCGTATTTGTCGCGCAGCTCGATCAGGTCGGCCTTGATGAACGCGTATTGCCGTTCGTCACGCGCCAGGATGTCGCGGAAATCGGTGATCGAGGCGAGCAGCGCATCGCGCTCGCTGGTCAGCTTGTCGCGTTCAAGGCCGGTGAGCCGGCGCAATTGCATGTCGAGGATCGCCTGGGCCTGACGATCGCTGAACGCCCAGTTGGCGATCAGGCCTTCCTTAGCGACATCGACCGACGGCGCGGCGCGGATCAAGGCGATGATCAGATCGATCAGATCGATGGCCTTGAGCAGCCCTTCGACGATGTGCATCCGGGCTTCATCGCGCGCCAGCAGGAAGCGTGTGCGGCGGATGATGACGTCGATGCGGTGCTCGATCCACGCGGTGCACAGCCGGCGCAAACCGAGGGTTCGCGGCCGACCGCCATCAAGCGCGACGATGTTGATCGCGAAGTTGTATTGCAGGTTGGTGTGCTCGTAGAGCTGATTGAGCACGAGATCCGGATCTTCGCCCTTTTTCAAGGTGATGACCAGGCGGATGCCATTGCCGACCGTGCCGCCGTTCATCGAGAACAGACCCTGCACGCTGCCCGCGGCGTCAGCGGCGCGGATCGATTCGGTGATCGTCTCGAGCTTGATGCCGTAGGGCACTTCGGTGACCACGATCGCGGTCTTGCCATCGATCTCTTCGACCTGGGTCTTGGCGCGCATGATCACGCGGCCGCGGCCGGTCTCGTAGGCTTCGCGCACGCCGGCGGTGCCGCAGATGGTCGCTCCGGTGGGAAAATCAGGGGCCTTGATGAAGCGCATCAGATCCGCGACCTGCGCCTGCGGATTGTCGATCAGATGGATCAACGCATTGCACACTTCGGTGAGATTGTGCGGGGGGATATTCGTCGCCATGCCGACGGCGATACCCGAAGAGCCATTGACCAGCAGATTTGGCAGCTTGGCCGGCAGCACGGTCGGCTCTTGCAGACGACCATCGAAATTCGGGCGGGTGTCGACCGTGTCGCAGTTGATGTCTTCGAGCATCTCGACGGTGAACGGACTCATCCGCGCTTCGGTATAACGATACGCCGCCGCGAAGTCGCCGTCGATCGAACCGTAGTTGCCCTGGCCATCGACCAGCATGTAGCGCAGGCTGAAATCCTGGGCCATGCGCACCATCGCGTCGTACACCGAGTTGTCGCCGTGCGGATGATAATTGCCGAGGCAGTCACCGACGATCTTGGCCGACTTGATGTACTTCTTGCCCGGCGTCAGATTCAGATCGCGCATCGCCTGCAAAATGCGCCGATGCACCGGCTTCAAGCCATCCCGGACATCGGGCAGAGCGCGATCGACCAGCACGCTCATGGCGTAGGTCAGATAGCTCTCTTTCATCTCCTGATCGATCATCAGAGGGATGGGTTGATTCGGCTGCTGGTCGGTCATCGCGGGGAGCCTTCGTAGGGGACCGAAGCACTCTAGGCCAACCCCTGTGGGGGCAAGGATTCCCGAGCGGTTTCTACTTGGTCTGGCTGGCCGCCTGGCTGATGCGCCGACTGAGGTTTTCCCACTCGACCCGTTTGCCCGCAAGGCTCGCCAGCGGCAGCGATATCATCAGATAATGCCGGGCCATCTGCGGCGAGCCGGCATCGAGCTGGTCCTGGACTTTGATCCGCGCGTCAGCGAACGCGCCGATGGCGCCGCGCTTGATTGCTGTCTCGAACGTCTCGCGCTTGTCCGCCACGCTGCGCGTGCCGCTGATGCGGTCGGCCGGCAGGTCCTCGAGACGCGATTGGGCCTTCAGCCATTCCTGACCTTCGATGAAGGCTTCGACCTCGTCGAGCACCGGCTGCCAACCGCGCTCGGCGGTGCGAATCGCAGCGGTCGCCGCGGCGACACGGTCGGGGCGGACGTTGCGACTGGCGAGGGTTTCGGCAAACCGTTGAGCGTCACCGAGACGATGCTCGGCCACTGCCAGATCCAGCTCCGCCACCGGATCACCTGCAGCTGCTTTTGAAACTTCTGGAATAGAGCCGATTGGCGACGTGGCCACAACTGCTGGCGGCTCGTCTTTGCCGGTGGGATCGTTGGCGGATGAAAGCTCTGCCGATGGCGCGAGTTGCGGTGCAGCCACCGGATTTCTCCGCATGATCCACCAACCTCCACCGACGACGATGATCGCAGCCACTGCCGCGGCCGACGCTGGCATCAGGCGACGATTATTGCCTCGCTTAACCGGGATCACCTCGGGATTCAACGGACTGATGACGGTTGCCGCACTGACCGAGACGGGTGCGGCGGTGGCCGAAACCGCCGTCAGCGGCGTTGCTGGCACGGTCGCCGCCTGCGCGGCTGCAGCGGCTGAGGCGGCAACAGATTCAGAAACCAACGATAGCGCCCGCTGGCCCAACTCAGGCACGGTGCGCGGAATCGTGTGCGGCAAGGCATCGATCGCCGCCACCAGTTCGGCGGCTCCGGTGTAGCGCCCGGTCGGAGATTTATGCAGCAGGCGCGCGACCACCGCGGCGATGTCTGCCGGCACGGTGGCGGCAAGCTCACGCACATCCGGCGGCGGATCCTGCTGATGCCGCTTCAACATCGCCAAGGTCGAATCGGCGAGAAAAGGCGTGCGCCCGGTCAATAGATGGAACCACGTCGCACCCAGACTGTAGAGATCGCTGCGCGCATCTGCCGGCTCGCCGGCGCAGGCTTCTGGTGCCAGATAGGCGGGCGTGCCCAGCAAGCTGCCGCTGAGTGAAATGGCGGTCGAATCCAGGGATTTGGCCAAGCCGAAATCAGTCAGCTTGACCACGCCTTTGCGCGTTAGCAGAAGATTATCCGGCTTGATGTCACGATGCACGATGCCGAGTTCTTCGCCTGCGATCAGGCCCAGAGCCGCTTGCCGGATGACGCTGGTGGCTGCCGCCCACGGCACCGCGCCACCACTCAGAACTCCGCGCAGGCTTAAACCACCTTCGACCAGTTCGAGGACCAGCAGCAGATGCGGCCGACCTGCGGCGTCAGAGTACGTGCCGAACTCGTACACCGCGACGACGTGCTCGCCGGTAAGCCGGGCGATGGTTTGCGCTTCACGCGAAAACCTCGCGCGCGCTTCGGGATGCTCGACCAGGTGATCGGCGATGCGCTTGACCGCGACTCGCCGGCGAAGCGTGGTCTGCTCCGCTTCATAGACCTCGCCCATGCCGCCGCGACCAAGCAGGCGATGGATCGTGAGCGGACCAAGGACGGAGCCGGGGGTGAGCACGAGGCTTACGCTCCGTCCGGTGATCGCTCGTCAACTGCCGGCGCACCTTTGGCAATGACGTGGCCGGCCGAGCGTTCGACCCGGCGGGCTTTGCGCCAACGCTCGATCCCCGCGTGATCGCCCGCGATCAGCGCCTCGGGCACACTCAAGCCGCGGAAATCACGTGGTCTGGTAAAACACGGATGATCGAGTTCGGCCTCGGGATGGCTGAAGCTATCTTCGCTGGCACTGCGTTCGTCGCCCAAAGCCCCTGGCTGCAACCGGGTGACCGCGTCGGCCAACACCAGCGCCGCAAGCTCGCCGCCGGACAGGACATAATCGCCGATCGAGAACGGCTCAGGATGGTACAGATCCGTGATCCGTTCATCGATGCCTTCATAATGACCGCACAGCACGATCAGGGATTCCTCGTTGGCCAATTCTCGAATGTACGGCTGGTCGAGCCGGCGGCCTTGCGGCGAGGTGATCAGCAATCGCGCGCGCGGACTGCGGGCGCGGAGATGATCGAGCGCCCCCGCGATCGGCGGCGCCATCAGCACCATCCCCGGACCACCGCCAAAGGGTCGATCATCGGCTTTCTTGAATCGCCCGCCGGCCCACTGCCGCGGATCGACGGTGGTGATGTCAACGATCCCCCTCCGGCGAGCCCGGCCGACGATGCTCGCCGCCAAGTAGGGCTGGCACAACTCGGGAAAAAGCGTCACCAGCTGGATGGTCAACGGGCCGCGCTGCTTCAGGTCCATGAGGTGGTCCGGTGGCATTGAAAATCGACCAGGAAAACCGGCCCGCGAACGGCTGAAGTGGTGGCAAATGACCTGGCGCGGCGCATCCCGATCACGCTGGTCAACAAGCCCAGGACGCAAGATAATTGCGACGTATGAAACTCTTTCTGCCGTGGTTGCGCCCTGGGGGGGGTGATCTATGGTGACAGGCCGGTTATGAACCAGCGTCCGTCAAACCCTTTGCGCTCCGCCGTACGCGTCGCGCCTCAGCCGAGTGGACGCGGCACGACCCCCCTCAGCCAGTTGGTTCAAGCGCGCATGGCGGCGGAAGAGCTGTGGAACATCCGTTCGGTCAATGACCTGTGGATCTGCCCTTTTTGCCTGAGTGCGATCGCTAAACGCCCCGGATTGACCGCCAGTGATTCGGTGGTGCGCCACCTCGAGAACTGCCGGCATTTCGCGATGGGTAAGGGCCATGCCCAAACCCGCCAGCTGATCCTCGACCGGCGGACCTACGAAAACATCGTGCACAGCGCGCAGAGCGATCCCGCCTGGAAGGTCTACGACACCGATGGCGTATGGCTGTCGCCATTTTCTCTGCAGCGCGTGCCGCAAGTCCGTTCGGCCAATGGGAAAGTCGATAATTTCCTCTACCAGGCCTTGGCCAAGCATTTGGCGCAATGCGCCTTCTACCGTCAGGGAATGCCGCACACGGTCGATGAGGTGCTGCTCGCCCGCGAACTCCATCGCCGCATTCCCGAGGTTGTTCGTTTCGTCCGCTATCAATTGCAGACCCAAACGTCGTGGCGCTGGATCGATGCGGCCGGCTCATGGATCTGCCCGTATACGTTGTTTGCGGTGGCCCAGGTCCACCTCAATAGCTTGGCGGAGTGGTTGGCGGCCCCGGAATCGATCGCCCTGCACCTGATCACCCACAGCCCACGGTTCGCCACCGGCCAAGCGCATCCGCATCCCGAGGATTCGATCGCCAACGCCGCAGGCCCGGACGGTCAACCGGTGCCTCCGGCTGAACATGCCACCCTGACACCGATCTCGCCGACCGACATCCTGGGTTCGACGACGCGCAGCGGCCTGCCGATCCTGACCGCGACCCCCGTCGGCTCGCGGACTATTTCCGGCGGCACCCCGGTGCTCCCGTCGCGGGTGGTCAGTTCGGCGACCCCCACCGCGATGCCGGTGACGATGGCCCCACCACCAGTCAGCGGCAACACCGGCGGCTTCCTCTTCAGCCGTACGCCGTTGCCGGGCGTGCCCGAAACGTCAACCGTGCGCCGGCTGACTCCGGTACCCCGGCTGCAGTCACCGCTCCCCGGATTCATTTTTTCTCCGATTGACGCTGAGGTCGCCGACCACGATCTGCCGGTGGCCTCGGTGCCCGAGCAGGCGAGAGACGAGCAGACATCTGCTGGGCACGACAATCACCTCGATTGGATGGACATCGCTGATTCCGGGTCATTGGCCCCGATCGCCGACACCGCGCCGCGCACCGAGATGATCCACGCCCGGCAATTGCAGGAAAAGCTGCTGCCCCAGGCACCGAATATTCCGGGTTTCCAAATTGCCGCGCGCTTTGAAGCCTGCACCGACATCACCGGTGATTTCTTCGTCTTCATCCCTCTGCCCGATGGTTGTGTCGGCTTCGCTTTGGGCGATGTCAGCGGCCATGGCATGCAAGCTGGCCTGATCATGTCGATGGCGAAGAAGACCATCGAAATCTACGCCGCCCAGGCCTTGGGGCCCGCCGACACGTTGGCCCGGGTCAATGACGCCCTGGTGGCTGACCTCGGCGGCAAGATGTTCATTTCCATGGTCTACGCCGTGCTCGACCCCAACGAGAGCACCATCACCTGGGCCAGAGCCGGGCACAATCCTGCCCTGCATTTCAATCTGGTGAGCGAAAAAGCTGGAGAGATCAAGCCCAAGGGCATGGTCGTGGGCATGAAGTCAGGCGCGATCTTTCGCCAGAGCCTCGAAGAGGAAGTCACCTTCATCGAAGCCGGTGATGTCTTTCTGCTCTACACCGATGGCATTACCGAAACCATGAATCTGCAAAACGAAGAATTCGGCCCCGAACGTCTGGCCGACGTGGTCAAGCAGTTCGCCGGCGACGGGCCCGAGATCCTCGTTGATCAGATCATGGATCGCATTCGGCATTACCGTGGGCCGCGTCCCCCCAGCGACGATGCGACGATGGTCGCGATGCTCGTCGAATGATTCTCATGTCCTCAGTCCTTTCGGAACTGTCCTATGCGCCTTGAGATGGCTGCGCTCACCAACAAGGGACGCATTCGCGAGAACAACGAAGACTCGCTGTACGCGGATGTCCGTGACCGTGTCTCGATCGTCTGCGATGGCATGGGCGGGCATGCCGGCGGCCACGTCGCCAGCGAACTCGCGGTGCAGGTGATGTCGCATGCCCTGGGTCAGCTCAAGCCCTCGGACTGGTCCAACGAAGACACCATCGTCGAGGCGATGAAGCACGCGGTCTTCGGGGCCAACGACCACATCCTGTCGCGCGCGCGCATCGACCCCGAACTGTACGACATGGGCACCACCGTGGTCGCCTGCGCGTACATGCAGGATCGGGTGATCACCGCCAATGTCGGTGACAGCCGCATCTACCGCATCGTCGGGGATGCCATCGAACAAGTCTCCAATGACCACAGTCTGGTGGCCGAGCGCGTGCGCGCCGGCCTGCTCGACCCCGCGAGCCCCGAAGCGGCGATGCTCGCCAACATCATCACCCGTGCCCTCGGCATGGATCAGGTGACCGTCGACATCACGATTGAGGACCTGCATCCGGGCGACATCTATCTGCTCTGTTCAGATGGTCTGTGCGACATGCTGAGCGATGAAGACATGCTGCGCGTGGTCAGCGATTCGACGAATCTCGATGCCGCCGCCATGGCCCTGGTCGATCTCGCCAATGAGCGCGGTGGGATCGACAACATCACCGTCGCACTGACCCGGGCATTGGGGTGATCACATGGACCGTTTCGACCTGACCACGGCCAATTCCTCAGTCTTGCTGATCGATATGCAGGAACGGTTCGTCCCGGTCATTCCCGCGATCGCCGCCGATCAGCCGGTGGGGCGCCACGCGCGGATCCTGCGCGATGGCGCAGCGTTGCTGCAGGTGCCGATCGTCATTTCGGAACAATATCCGAAAGGTCTCGGGACCACGGTCGCGCACCTGGCGACCGCGGACGCAACCGTCTTTGCCAAAACCCATTTTTCCTGTGTCGAAGATCCGGCCCTTAAAAACCATTTGGCCGACAGCCAGCGCACGCACGTGATCCTCGCCGGCGTCGAAGCCCATGTTTGCGTGCTCGCCACCGTCGCCGATCTGATCGCCAGCGGCCGCTGGGTGGTGGTCGCCGCCGATGCCGTCGCCAGCCGCGATCCCGCGCACACCGCCTGGGCGCTCGAGGCCATGCGCAGCCTCGGCGCCCTGACCTTACCGGTCGAAAGCATCATTTTCCGTCTGCAACGCCAGGCCGGCACTGGGGTCTTCAAGCAACTCAGCGCGTTGGTGAAGTAACAACCCATCGAGCACCCCGAAAGCGCCGCCATGACCGCCCGCCTGACCTCGTTGATCCGTGATGTGCCTGATTTTCCCAAGCCGGGAATTGTCTTTAAGGACATCACCCCCCTGCTTGGCGATCACGGGGCTTTGCTCGAATCGATTGCGCTGTTAGCCAAACCGTATGCCGGCAAGGGCATCACCAAGGTCGTCGGGATCGAAA
>JANYGY010000034.1 GCA_025362255.1 Planctomycetales bacterium | reverse complement strand
ACGGGCGGTGGAAGTCGTGCGCCGGGCAGCGGTCGCGCTGGCCTATGCCCACGATCAGCACGGGCTGATCCATCGCGACATCAAACCGGCGAATATGGTGATCGAACTTGACGGACGTGCGATCGCCGGGGTCAAGATCGTCGACTTCGGGCTTAGCCGTTCGGTCGAGGATCAGATAGGTGGCCTGACCATGACCGGCACCGTGCTCGGCACCCCATTCTACATGTCGCCGGAACAGGCGCGCGGTGATCGGGCACTGTCCTTCCACACGGATCTGTACGCCCTGGGTGCGTCATTGTTCTGGATGATCTCTGGTCGACCCCCTTTCCAAAAAGGGACACCGATCGAAATCCTGATGCAGCATTGCAACCAGACCGCTCCGAATCTCAAAGCCATCACTCCCGATTGCCCGCATGAGGTCGCGGCCCTCGTGGCACGCTGTCTGGCAAAACCGACCAGCCAGCGCTTCGACTCTTACAGCAGCCTGATCGCTGAACTCGAACATTTGGTCGATCACCAGCCTCCCGGGGATCTGCGAAACAACGAGAGTAGCGGGTTCATCCATCGTGCAGTGACCAACGTCGACGACCTGATGGACCAGATACCGGTCAAACCCCAGACGCAGCGGCCGCAGAAAGCAGTGTCTCAGCGCACCGCCGCGACCTCAGCGACGGGAGTTCATTTCAAACCCAGACCCGTTGCCGAAAAGATGCCATCCTTGCCTGCAGGCACGGTGATCGATGACAATTTCACCGTCATCGGACCACTTGGTGCCGGGGCGATGGGCGAAGTGTATGCGGTCGAAGATCGCGTCATCGGCCAGCAGCTCGCGCTCAAGATCCTGTCCGATGAAGACATGCGCCGGCCGGCCGCCATTCGCCGTTTCCAAGGCGAATGCACCGCGTTGGCGACGGTCGAGCATCCCGCATTTCCCTTCTTCGCAGGCAAAGGCACTTTTCAGGAGCGCGACTATCTGCTGATGGAGCGCGTCCGTGGAATCGACCTGAAGACGTGGCTGACGACCAACGGCGGACGCATGGGCGAAGCCGGGGCGCTCAACATCGTCCAGCAATTGGCGGACGCCTTGCACCGCGCCCATGGCAAATGCGGCATGGTGCATCGCGACCTGAAACCGGCGAATCTGATGCTCACCAGAGTCAACGGCGAATCGCAGATCAAGATCGTTGACTTCGGTATCTCGACCTACATCGATTATGGTGACTTCGAAGATTTCTCGTCGCGTTCGTACCACTATATCGAGGAAGATGGTCAGGGGCGGGCGGTGGGTACTCCTGCGTACATGAGTCCTGAGCAATGCGTCGGGGCGCCACCATCGCCCTTCATGGACATCTATGCCATCGGCTGCACCTTCTTTCACTTGGTGACCGGTCGCACCCCGTATCTGGCCCCCAATTCGGCGATGATGATGATCAGCCACATGCAAGAACCGCCGCCGACCTTTGAAGGTTTGGCCGAGGTGAGCAAGGGTGCGAGCTATGTGCTGAAACGCTGTTTGGCCAAGAATCCGCGCGATCGTTTCCAGAATTATCTGCAGATCGTGGATGCTGCAAAATCCGCCTATCTCCTGACGCCGACCACCCGGATCTTTCGTCCGGGTTCAATCAGCGAAACGCCCGGCACGCCGCCTAAAAAGTAAAGCACCTGCGGGGAATATAGGTATTTTCACCTATATTTGATCAATTGACGTAGGCTATCGTTTAAAACCTCGCACTGCGCAATATCCGCGCAATCGCATCTCGAAACGTCCGTGAGCCTTCATTGGAGGTGTGGGCTGTGCAGCGCCGCAGCGTTTGCCGGCTCGGCCCTCGTGGCACGAATTGCGCCATGGCTCTCATCACCTGGAGCGGTGCATGAACAGTAAAACGGACAGCAACAAGACCGTCATCGTGATCGGCAATGGCATGGTCGGCCATAAGTTCATCGACACCATGATTGCCCGGGGTGAACACCTATCGTGGAATGTGGTGACGTTCTGCGAAGAACCGCGGCTTGCCTATGATCGGGTCTATCTGTCATCATTTTTCGCCGGCAAAACCGCCGAAGATCTGTCCCTATTGCCGCGCCCGACTTTCTATGCCGAAAACGGGATCACCGTGCACCTGGGCAGCAAAGTCGTGAGCATCGACAAAGCGGCGAAGACCGTCACCAGTTCGACCGGCGAAGTCCTTTCCTATGACAAGCTGGTGCTCGCGACCGGTTCATTCCCGTTCGTGCCGCCCGTGACCGGCCGCGACGCGACCGGCTGCTTCGTCTATCGCACGATCGAGGATTTGGTGGCGATGCAGCGTCATGCGACCACCTCGAAAGTCGGCGTGGTCATCGGCGGCGGATTGCTCGGCCTCGAATGCGCCTCGGCGCTCAAGAACATGGGACTTGAGACGCATGTCGTCGAATTCGCTTCGCGCCTGATGACGGTGCAAGTGGACGACGGCGGGGGCGCGATCCTTAAACGCAAAATCGAATCCATGGGGGTGAAAGTCCATCTGAATCGTAATACCTCAGAGATTGTCAAGACCGCCGACGGCCGGATCGACAAGATGACTTTCATCGACCCGGTAACCCAGAAGCCGGCCGGTGAACTCAAAACCGACATGATCGTCTTCAGCGCCGGAATCCGCCCGCGAGATGAATTGGGCAAGCAGGCGGGTCTGGCCATGGGTGAACGCGGCGGCATCAATGTCGATGATCACTGCGTCACCAGCGACGCTGACATCCTCGCGATCGGTGAATGTGCTCTCTACAAAAATCGCATCTATGGCCTGGTCGCACCTGGCTATCACATGGCGACGGTGGCAGTCGACACGATCACCAAAAAACCAGAACCGTTGACGTTCACCGGCTTTGACATGAGTACCAAGCTCAAGCTGATGGGCGTCGATGTCGGTTCGTTCGGCGATGCGATGGGCGCGACTCCCGGATGTCACATTGCAAGTTTCACCGATTCGAATGCCGAGGTCTACCGCAAACTGGTTCTGTCGGCCGATCGCAAACAGTTGCTGGGCGGGGTTCTCATCGGCGACACCAGCGCCTATGGCAGCTTGCATCAATTCATGCTCAATCGGGTGGCGCTGCCAGCCAATCCCGAGGATCTGATCCTGCCGGCCCGCTCGGGTGCCAAACCGACTGGACTCGGGGTCGAATGCCTGCCTGATTCGGCAACCATCTGCTCGTGCCACAATGTCACCAAAGGCACCATCTGCTCAGCCATCGATACGCGTGAATTACGCGAAGTAAGCGACATCAAGAGTTGTACCAAGGCCGGCACCGGATGCGGATCCTGCGTCAGCTTGGTAAAGGATCTGCTCAAGGACACGCTAAAGAAAAAAGGCATCACCGTCGTCAATCATCTCTGTGAACACTTTGCCCATTCACGGCAAGAGCTCGCCAGTCTCGTGCGTCTCGGCAAGCTGAAGACGTTCGACGCACTGCTCGCCAAACATGGTACCGGCGAAGGCTGCGAGATCTGCAAGCCGACGGTCGGCAGCATCATGGCCAGCACCTGGAACGAGCACATTCTCGAAACCAAGCACGCCCCTTTGCAAGACACCAATGATCGTTTTCTGGCGAACATGCAACGTGACGGCACCTATTCGGTCGTACCTCGGGTACCTGGCGGCGAAATCACCGCGGATCAGTTGATATGCCTGGGCACGGTCGCCAAAAAATATAACCTCTACTCGAAGATAACCGGTGGCCAGCGGGTCGACTTGTTCGGCGCCCGGGTCGAGCAATTACCTCTGATCTGGGAAGAATTGCTCAAGGTCGGTTTTGAATCCGGACATGCGTACGGCAAAGCTCTGCGCACCGTCAAATCCTGCGTCGGTTCGACCTGGTGCCGCTATGGGGTCCAGGATTCGGTGGGCTTTGCGATCAAAGTCGAGAATCGCTACAAAGGCTTGCGCTCACCTCACAAACTTAAAGGCGGAGTATCGGGCTGTGCCCGTGAGTGCGCCGAAGCGCAGAGCAAGGACTTCGGCATCATCGCCACCGAGAATGGTTACAACCTGTATGTTTGCGGCAATGGAGGGATGAAACCTCAACATGCTCAACTGTTGGCGGCGGATCTCACTGAAGCAGCTTGCCTGACGCTGATCGACCGATTCCTGATGTTCTACATCCGCACTGCCGATCGGCTTGAACGGACCGCCACCTGGTTCAACAAACTCGACGGCGGCATCGATTACCTCAAAGACGTCGTGATCGCCGATAAGCTCGGCATCTGCGCCGAACTGGATTCCGAGATGGCTCAGATCGTCGCGACTTATCAGGATGAATGGCGGACGGCCGTCGAAACCCCGGAAAAACGCCGGCAGTTCCGCGCTTTCATCAATAGTTCCGACCAAGATCCGACGATCGTGATGATCGAGGAACGCGGCCAAATCCGCCCGGCTTTCTTCGAAGAGAAGGCCCCGAACATCGACCGCCTGATGGAAGTCTGACATGATCACCTCGCCCTCACCAACCCTCACTTGGCACACGGTCTGCACCGTCGGCGACATCACTCCCAATACCGGTGCCGCCGCCCTGATCGGCAAACGCCAGATTGCGGTCATCCGAGTCGTTGACCGCGCCGGTGGAGAAAAGTTCTACGGCCTTTCCAACTGGTGTCCGTTCGCCCAGGCGATGGTCATCAGCCGGGGCATCGTCGGCAGTAAAGGTGACATTCCCAAGATCGCCTCACCGATCTACAAACAGAGTTTCGATCTGAAGTCGGGCCAGTGCCTCGATGATCCATCCGTATCGATCCCTACCTATCAGACCCGCGTCGCCGATGGCTTCATCCAGATTGCACTCTGACGCGAACACTCCCCATCACCGTCCTCTGAACGCGTTCTCAAGTGATCTGGGCAACCTGCTCATGCTCACCGTTTCAACCCTGAGCGGATCTGGCCAGCAACCTGTTCTGAAAGGAATTTATTTCCTTCCTCATTGAAGTGGACTCCGTCCTCACAGAACCAGGCAGTCTTGCCCAGGGCGAGTGAGAAAAGATCGTTGATGGCAATACCCTGAGCGACCATGACCGCCCGCGCCAGACGATTCCGCTCAACCACGCGGACATGATTGGGTGCATGCTGCGTCAACTCATTCGCCTGATAGACCGGCGTGCTCGCCGCCCAGATCAAGGTCGCCTGCGGCGCACGGCGGCGCAGGAAATCGACCAGAAGATTCAGGCCATCAGCATAATCGGCTTCGGAAAAGTCCCAGCCATGCAGCCCATTGTTGAAATGGATCAGCGAAAAACGGCACTGATCTATGGTCAACGCCAGTTCGCGCTGATACGTCGGATCCAGCACGAAGCGTGACGTGGCGACGCGCGCACAGTCGATCTCCCCGTCGAGTCGTTGCTCCACCGCCTGGTAATATCCACGACAGATGGAATCACCGATCAACAATGCCCGCGGATGCCGGGTGGCTTCGGCGCTGCGAATCCACGTATCGCACCATTCGATGTGTTCGCGATGAATCGTTGTCATGAGGCTCTCGTTGGGGTTGACGTCACGCGTGACGTAGGCTGTTTCGAGAATCTGGAAATGGCCAGCAAAGAGAAGCACGTGTATCGCCCCGAGCTTTGGGCAGACTCGGCTCATGGCTGCATTGGTGCTCGTCATTGAAGATGAACCGGCGATTCGCGACAGCCTCGTATATGTCCTGACCAGCGAAGGATTCATGGTCGAAACCGCAGGAACACTGGCTGATGCCGGGCCGCACCTGGGGAATATGCCCGCGCTGGTGGTGCTGGATGTCGGCCTGCCGGATGGCAGCGGGTTCAATTTTTTTCGGGAACTCCGCCGCACCACCCTGGTGCCCGTGCTATTCCTGACTGCCCGCGCGAGCGAAATCGATCGCGTGGTCGGCCTTGAGCTGGGAGCCGACGACTACGTCACTAAACCTTTCAGCCCGCGCGAAGTCGCTGCCCGGGTGAAGGCGATCCTGCGCCGGACCCATCCAATTCCACCCTCGGTCAACCCACACCCAGCATCGCAAAGTGTTTCCACTCCGCTGGTCATCGATGACCTCCGCAAAGTCGCTCTCCTTGATGGCCAGATAGTCACCTTGTCACGACAGGAATTGCGCTTATTGACGGTGTTGGCGAGCGCGCCGGGACAGATATTCAGTCGCGCGCGTCTGCTGGATCTGGCTTGGGATGACCCAACCGCCACATTCGATCGCACCATCGACAGTCACATCAAAGCACTTCGCGTGGCGCTCCGCGTCATCCGTCCGCACTGCGATCCGATTATCACGGTTCGGGGCGAAGGGTATGCCATCGTTGAAGTGTGGACCTGACAGAGATGTTTTCCTGGTTTGCATCCTGGTTCCGTCCCTGGTCGTTGCGCCGGCGTCTGGTGCTGGCTATCGCGGCGGTGTTGTGCGTGAGCATGACCTGGTTGACGTGGTGGCAGGCTGAACAATTGCGCCCCCGTTGGTAGCAGGCACTTGAGCAATCATTGGTTGATACGGCGAATGTCCTCGCCGCCCAGGTGGCTGAGACCTCCACCGGTGCCGATCCCGACCCCTCCATTCTTGCCCGGTCGTGGACCGCTGCTCAGGTCCAGCCGCTCAGGGCGCAGATTTACGACAGCGTGCAGACTCGCTTACAGTTGGCGATCTCGTTGACCGATCGCCATGGAATGGTCCTCTACGATTCAGCAAGGCCGCACGATGTAGGCCGAGACAATAGCCATTGGAACGATGTGCTGCGGACTTTGCGGGGCGAGTATGGCGCCCGGGCGACCCTCTCCGATCCCAATGATCCGGCCAGCACCTGGCTGCATGTCGCAGCGCCCGTTCGTCGTCACGACGAACTTATCGGAGTACTCACTGTCGCTCTGCCGAGTGGTACCCTGGACGGACTTGCCGCGAGCGCGCGATGGCAGTTCATCGCCTCGGCGGTGATCGTTACCGCCGTGATGGCTGGTCTGGCATTGCTGATCACCGCCTGGATCACGCAACCCTTGGCATTGCTGACCCGCCACGTCCAGCGCGCCGCCGCCGGTGAGCGGATTCCCGTCCCTGATTTAGGGAGTGGGGAAATCGCTGCGCTTGGCGCGGCCATGCAGCAATTGCGCCGCGAGCTGGATGGTCGCAGCTACATTGTTGAATATATAGAGACCTTGACTCACGAACTGAAATCACCGCTGGCTGGCTTACGCGCTGCCGCCGAACTGCTGCAGGAAGATCTACCGGCAGCGGATCGAGTGCTCTTCATCACCAACATCCATCGCGAAAGTCAGCGCCTGCAAGCGCTGGTCGATCGACTATTAGCCCAGGCGGCACTCGAACGGCGCGAACGCCTCGAGGATGTCACCCCCATAAACCTGACAGCAGTGATGAACGACGTCTGCGTGCATCTGAGCGCCATCGCCACGCAACGTCAGGTGACGGTCACCTGCACGGGCGCAGGCGAAAGTGTCGGCGAATCTTTCCTGGTCAGTCAGGCACTCGAGAATCTCCTGAAAAATGCTCTGGAATTCAGTCCACCTAATTCAGTCATCGAAGTCACCATCGCAACGCATGAAGTCACCATACGGGATCATGGCCCGGGAATTCCGACGTATGCTTTGCCGCGCATCGGCGAACGATTCTATTCGCTGCCACGTCCTGATAGCGGACGAAAAAGTACCGGCCTGGGGTTAGCCTTTGCTCATAATGTCGCACGTTTGCATGGTGGAACCTTACGGGTGATCAATCATCCTGATGGTGGTGTTGAAGCGCATATGACTTTCCATCCGGGGTGAGTGCACCGGCGTTCACCTATTTCATCCCTGACGTTCATCGTGCCTCCATCAAAAATCCATCGAGCGTCCACCGTCCTTACATGATCGCCGGGCATCCTCCAAGGGCCGGAGGACCTCATGCGTCGTATGCCACTTTCCCCTTTCATCGTCGTTCCATTATTGGTCGTGGCGGCTGACCTTTTGCTGTGGGATGCGGTACCCGGAATTGGATTGGCTCTCCTGTTTGTGGCGGCGGCCTTATCTCTTGTCGGGCGATTCCCTCGCTTGGTGCGCAGCATCGCTGGAATGACAACCTTGACCGGGTTCACCCTGGCGGTGATTGCGGGAATGGTCGATCAAGGTCCTTTACCGACCATCTGCGCCGTTACGGCCCTTCTATCTGCCGCAATAATCGGCCGCTGCGCCCATGCCCCGGACGCTGTCACGTTACTTGAACGTGGTTTGCCTGGAATACTGCGCGTGATCAGTCGTCCATTTAGCGATGCACGTTTAGCCCTGCGCTGGCGGCGACTTCATGGAGGTCCATCGTGGCGAGTACTCGGGTGGCTCGTCCCACTGGGATTTGGCGCCATTTTCGGCGGACTTTTCACCTCCGCGAATCCGGTTTTGGGCAACCAGCTGTCATACCTGGGTGAATGGCTGGCGACTTTGCTGACCGTGCCTGCGCCGGAGCGCATCATGCTCTGGTGGTTCTGCGGAATGAGTGGCTGGCTGCTCGTGCGTGGCAGGTGGAATAATCGTCAGATCACCTCGCGTCGCCAGCCGAGAGATCTAGCTGATTCACTCCCGGCTGAAGTCATCGCCAAGCAGCGCGTCGATCGGGTGATCCGTAGTCTCATGGTCTTCCACGTTCTTTTCGCCATTCAAAATGGATGCGATGCGCTCTATCTCTGGGGCGGGCTCACTCTCCCGGACCACATGACGTATGCGGAGTATGCACATCGCGGTGCGTATCCACTGATCGCGACGGCACTGTTGGCGGCAACCTTCATTCTCGTCTGGTTCAGACCTGGCTCAGCCGTACAGACCGATCGGTGGTGCCGACATCTGGTGATTGGGTGGTTGGCGCAAAATCTTCTTCTGCTCGCCAGCGCCCTGTGGCGCCTCCACCTGTATGTCGATGTGTATGGCCTGACCCGCTGGCGGATCGCCGCCGGAATTTGGATGATCCTCGTTGGCATCGGCCTGGCGCTGATCGCTTGGCGCATCCGGCATCACTTGCTCAATCGCTGGCTCATCAACGCCAATCTCACCAGCCTCGCCACCGTTCTGCTCGCTCTGGCCTGGACTGATGTCGATGGCGCGATCGCCCGGCACAATCTCGCCCACCCGGACACCGCCACGGATCTCACCTATATCAGCAGCCTCGGACCAGCCGCCCTGCCCGCCCTACGCGCAGCCGCCCGCGCGGGAAACATCCAAGCCGGTGCCGCCGCCGATCGCCTCCTACTTCAGGTCCATGCTGATCTGAAAGACTGGCGCAGCTGGACACTCGCTCGTGAACAATGGGCCGAGGAGCGTTAGATCGATCGTGGATTGAAGGTCGATCCGAATCTTTTACTCCAACAAAGAAACAACCATTACATCTATTTTTGATCGGAAATATAGAGCTTCCTAAGTTCCTCCATGACCTCCGCCGTCGGGCGACCATCGATTTTATCCTGGGTTTCCTTGCGAATTACCGAATAGAATAATCTGTCACTTCCTGTATTTTCTGCATTTCGTTTGACGGTCATTTTATAGATCGAGAATGAACTTTGTAATTTATTTTCCCAGTCCGCCTGGGGGCTTTTTATGTTCTCGAAATAAAAAGTGACTGTATTCAAAAACTTGCTTTGCGCAATGAGCGCAGGGTCAATATCTAATTCGGTGTCGCCGATATTTAGGAATTCCAGATGAGGCAATTCAACCAGCATCCTGTTTATTGATCCTTGCACGGCATTGTTCGAAAGACTCAGGAAGCGTAACTTTTTGGGAAAGCTCAGGGAGTCGATGTTTCCAATCATACCATTCTTGGAAAGGTCGAGATGTACGAGTTCCGCTAGATTGGCGATATATTCTGGAATTCGCTGCTTCACGCGACAATTTATAACTGATAGAAATTTAATCCCTTTGTACAGGTTTTCATCTTCTGGAAAGACTTGCCGGTCATCGACGTCCAACAGGTCTAACAGTGATACCCGGACAATCTTTGCATCGATCAGAATCACGTCTCCTTCTCCTAATCTGACATCCACCCCGGGCAAAGCGTGGTTCAGTCGTAGCGGAGCAATCGAGGAACCCGTCAGAAAATGGAAGTTCGGCAATTCCGGTTCAACGCCCCTTAACGCAATCCCCAGCATCACTACCAATGAACATCTCAGAGCGGGATGAATGAGACCTGCCAAGGAGGTCGTTATCATCTTCGTCACCATATTCCCCTAGATTACGATGACCACGGTGGATTCTAGCGTTGCACTCGTCTCTAAAGACCAAGCACAACGCTAGAATCGCGAGATCAGCGCTTACCCGTTTTTGGCCTTGAAGTCGTGCATGAATGAAGCCAGTGACTGACAACCGGCGAGGGGCATGGCATTGTAGATGCTCGCGCGGATGCCGCCGACCGTGCGATAACCCTTGAGCGCGACCATGTCGTGCTTGGCCGCTTGCTTGACGAATTCATCGGTCTTTTCTTCGCTCGGCAGGCGGAACGTCACATTCATGTGGCTGCGCTGGGACGGCTTGATCACGGTGCCGGTGTAATAACCGCCGCTCTGGTCGATGGCATCATACAACAGCTTGGCTTTGGCGGCATTGACGTGCTCGATCGCTGCCAGACCGCCTTGACGTTCCAACCAACGAAAGGTTTCCAGGAGCATGTAGATGGAGAATGTCGGAGGCGTGTTGATCATCGACTTGGCTTCGGCCTGGGCACGAAAGCTGAACAGCTTTGGGATACCCTTGTCGGGAATGGTCGCCAACAGATCTTTCCGAATCAACGCCAGCACCAGCCCCGACGGGCCGAGATTTTTCTGCGCGCCGCCATAGATCATCGCGATCTTGTCCATCGCGTGGGGACGCGCCATGAACTCGCTGCTCGCATCGACGATGAGCTGAGCGTGGGTGGGCAGGTCGACGATGCGGTTTCCATGCACGGTTTCATTCGAGCATACATGGAGATAGGCGGCCTCGGGATTCAGCTTCCAGGTGGTGGCCTCGGGATGATGGTCGAAGTTGCTGGCTTCACTGGTGGCGATGATGTTGGCCGTGACGCCGACCTCTTTTGCGCCGGCGGCAGCCTTTTTCGACCATTCACCTGAGACCAGGTAGTCAGCGCTTTTCCCGCCAGCCAGGTTCATCGGAATGGTGGTGAACAACTGGGTGGCGCCGCCTTGGAGAAACAACACCTCGTGGCTGTCACTGACCCCAAGCAATGACTTGCAGCGGGCGATGGCCTCGTCGGCCACGCCATCGAATTCCTTACCGCGATGCGAACATTCTGCGATCCCGAAGCCCTTACCTTGAAAATCGATGAGCGCCTTCGCTGAGGCTTCGAGCACCTCCAAAGGCAACATTGCCGGACCTGCACTGAAGTTATAGACGCGGGTACTCATCGTGGGATTCCTGGGCTTTGAGATGCGCAAATCGTTGCGTATTCCCACCTTGCGCCAGCAATTCCCCGCATCCATGCATCG
This sequence comes from Planctomycetales bacterium, assembly GCA_025362255.1. Classification (GTDB taxonomy): domain Bacteria; phylum Planctomycetota; class UBA11346; order UBA11346; family UBA11346; genus CAIUVD01. The sequence continues at coordinate 9,427 of JANYGY010000034.1, read as the reverse complement.
ATCGATAGTTGAAACAGGAAAAATCCATGCGCGAAATGCAGAGATGCGCCGGCCTTGCTGACCCTATTATGCAAGTCACATGCCCAAGACCCGCCCGACCAATCACCGGACCCGCCAAAAAATCGTTGCTGAGCTTCATCGCGAAATGGCCCTGGAACGCTTTCAAAGCGAGAAGCCGCAGATGTGGCTACAATCGCAGCGTGTGGCCAAATTAGTTGAAATTCAGGAGAGCCTGGAAGCCGAGGCCTTTCCCGAAGGCTCATGCTTTCTTCACGCGTCCACGGTGGCGATGCACACGTTCGCACTCAAGCGCATCACCGGCATCGATCTCGATACCTGCCAGGTGACCCTCGAGATATTCGGCGACGAGGAACTTGAGGCCGGCATCGTGGTCTTGCCGCTGGAGTCGGTTGAGTGGTTCGGCTTTCCCTCGAAAGCGGTGCCCATCGGCCTCCACTTCGAGGGTTTCACCACGACCTCACGGGCCAGCCACGAGACGCCGGACAAAGCCGCGACGCCAGCAAAGAAGTCGCGCACGGTGGCCGATTCGGTCGTGCGCGGTCGCTGAGGCGGCCTTAAAGGCCCAGACTTTACTCGCGTGAATCAGCCCCGGATGAGGCCAGCAAGTTCCTGCAAGATAGAGTCGGTGGTCTGGATCACCCGTGAATTCACCTGAAAGCCGCGTTGCGCGGTGATCAACCGGGTGAACTCGCTAGCGATATCCACATTGCTGCCTTCGAGCGCGCCAGAGGTGATCGTCCCTGCGCCGCCCTGGCCCGCAGTGCGCGCCAATGGATCACCAGAGTTCGCCGACACCTGCCATAAGTTTTGGCCGAGAGAAGTCAGACCACCTGGATTGCGGAAGGTATCAATTTCAAGCTCATACAATTTCAGCGACTTGCCATTGGTATAGAGGCCAACCACCTGCCCGGCATTGGTCACCGACAAGGAATCCAAGGCCCCCGAGGCATATCCATTCTGGTCGATACCCGCGGCGGTCGACGCGGATCCGAAACCGGTCAGTCCATTGGTGCTGGCGCTGTCGCCGAAATTCAGCTTGATCGTTGCATCACCGGTCGCTGCCCATTTGACCGCGATGGTGTTGTCACTTGGCGTGCCTTTGAATTGATTGGGATCACTCAGCGTGTTGCCATGCACCGTCGATCCAAGACGACCGTTGCCAACATAGCGGCCTTTGTCATCGAACTCGATGCCGACCACCAGGGGATCCGTGAAGGTCCCATCCTTTGGCGGAACATTCAGAACCATGTCCCATGAATTGTAGCGGACCGTGGTGCTGCCCGAGACCACTGACCTGGTACCGGTGCGGAAGAATCGCGCTTCTAAAGTATGACTCCCACCGACACTATCGTATACTTGCAGCGAGCTGGTGACTTTGTCTGGCACCATTCTCATCTTGTACCAGTCCATCGTGGCATTGGTGGTCGCGCCATAGACGTATGCATTCACATCAACCGTGCTGTTTTCCTGAAACAGATCCGGCATTCCGTCCGCTACGCCGGCGCCGGTGGTTCCGGTATAGGAATCGCGCAGCAAATTGGTGCCGCTGGAGTCGAGGAACGAGTCGACGGTGTACGCCAAACCGGTGGCCGGAATGGTTCCCGATGACGCAATCTCAAAGGTGATTTGATCGCCAGCCTTCACGTGCGGCAAACTGCCAAGTCGATATTGATTGCCGGCCGCCGCCGCCGCAGGAATGACAATGTTGCCGACTTCCTTGGTGGTCGTACCGCTGGTGACTTTTACTTTGACGTTCACACTGGCGGTTGGCGATGCACCTGCCTGGATGGTGAAGACCGGATCAAGCAGGCCGGCGCCGGTCAACGGCACGGTTGCCGGACCGACCGTCACCGTGGTTCCGGGCACCGCGTAGGCTCCGGTGGTACCGGTCATCGCGAGGGCGACGCCTCCATTGGTCGAAGGGCCGAGCGGATCATTTTCGCCCACGAAGAGACTGAATCCGCCTTGATCACCAGATCCGGTCGCAACCAGACTGCCATTCTCGATCTTCACTGTGCCGAACGTTTCCGACCCCTGGACCATCGCACTGTTCATCTTGGTCATCAGATTCTGAACGGTCTCTTGCCACGGATTGATCGACACCGACGAAGCCCACGCCGTACCGTCGGGTTTAGTTCCGAAAATATGCAGAGTCTTGGTATTGGCTGGCACGATGGGTTCGATCGCGGGACCGGTGAAGGTGGCGAGATCTTTCAAGGGAGTTGCCTCAACTGCCGACAATCCGGTCGAAGCCACCGCCAACGGCAATACCGAGGACAATCCGGTCCCGGTGAGCGCTTTGGTCGTGGAGCTGAGGTTGCCCTGAAAAGTCACCGTGTCGGTGGCTTTGGCATCGATCGATTTGTTGTTCGCCAGATTGATGCTGGTGCGGTCGCCCGAGGGTTGTCCAGCAGCATCAATTCTCCGCCCTTGAACCAGCATACCGGTGCCGAGATCGGTGAGATTATCGAGGCTGTCGAAACCAAAATTTCCGACGCGTGTATAGGCGGCCGTACCATCGGTGCCGACCACTCGGAAAAACCCACTGCCTTGCACCGCCAGATCCATCGTCCGACCGGTCGTCAGCAGCGCGCCTTGACGCATGTCAACATCAACCGAACTGTTACGCACACCCAAACCAACCTGCCGCGGATTGATGCCGCCGGCAGCGCCAGTGGGTGACGACCCGGCATTTTGCGTTTGGAGCAAGGCGGTCGAAAAACTGATGCGGCTGCCTTTGAACCCATTGGTCGAGATATTGGCGAGATTGTTTGCCGTGGTGTCGAGGATGAGCTGATGGTTGGTCAGGCCAGTGACGCCGCTGTAGAGTGAGCGTTGCATATTTTTTCCTCGTCGTCTCGGTGATCAGAAAAAGTGTCGGCTGAAGCTATGGACAATGACTACAACGCAGACCGCGTGCCAATGTTGTTTTGAGCGTATCCGCTACTCGTCAGGCCAACGCGTCAACCCCGATGGCAGTCACTCGACCGCCCAGGGGACGCGAAAGTGGCGCTACCTGAGCTTCCGCCGGTGCACTACCCGCCAAGGAAAAGGTCGGCTGATCTCCACCTCGACTGTTTCGTCCTGCGTTCGTGCGCGAGGGGTGATTGGCATTGTTTTGCTGGCTGTTTTGTGAGCTGTCCTGAGAGCCGGGTCCACCCCCGCGACCGTCGAACGCGCGTTCATCAGTGGCTGAACTATCAACGGTGATGTGCTGCAAGGGCGAGTCAGTCGTGCGCAGGTCGTTGCGCACCTGAGGCAGCGCACGCTCCAACGCTTGGCGCACGGCGGGATCCTCGGCGTGCAGCCGCACGGAGATCAGACCATCTCGCTCACGCAGCTCGACGCGCACGGTGCCTAATTCAGGAGGCGTCAGACGAATCATCAGACTGCGGTCGCCATTCGCGTTACGCCGCCACCCGCCGCCTCCTGGTTGATGAGCTAGTTGATTCGCCAACTGTTGCGTCACCTGATTCGCCAGGCTGCGATCGAGTGGATTGGCCTGGGGCTGGGATGTGTTTATCGTGGGTGATGCCGGACCCGAGGGCGCGAGAGGCGCGAGAGGCGCAGACATTGGTGGACGATCACTTGCCGTGGGCACCTCGACCACGGCTGCTGGAGTCGCCTGCCCGACATCAAGCAACGCCAGCCGTTGATCTTCACTGGCGCGCGGCTTGGACACTTCGGTGAGGGAGTGGACCAAGGCGTCGGCGGCTGGAGGTGATGTCCAGGTGGAGCGGAGCGTTTCGGTCTCGGAAGAAGTTCCATCAACCGGCAAATTGACTGCGGACTTAGACGCAGCTGGAGGTTGGTGCGACACTGGTGCGGGTCCATTCTGCAGATGTCCAGCCGACCATCCGGCGAGCGCTTCCTCGCCATTAATAGCTAGGTCGCGATCTGAGGTGAGTTCAGCTTTTTTCACCACCGGGAGTGATGACAGAGGAGTAGGAACATCTGAAGTTTCAACGTTACCATTATGTAAAAGAAAGTTCTGAGGACCGGCCGAATGGTCGCCACCAACCAAGGGAATCTCTAAAGCTTTTCGTGACGTTTCGCTGTCTGCTCTGGTGAGAAAATCCGCTGCGGCATCGGACACTTCAGCTGGCGCAGCGGTCATCAGCGATTGGGTCAGTGTCACCAGCGACTGCTGACTGCCGCCATCTGCAGAAACGGTCGCATTTTTTATTTCATCGCTGCCGCGCTGTTCGAGAGCTAGTGTCACATCGCTGGTGGACCTGCTCATGGCAGTGCTCAGCGGCGGAGGAGAACTCAACGCGTCGCGCCCAGCGAGGTTTACTGGCGGCTCAGACACGGTTGTTTGAGCAGGCATTCCATTCGATGGTTTGTTTTCATCATCAATGATGACTTTACGCCGGGCTTGGATGTCCGGCCTGACAAACGTCTCTCTCGGGTCAGATGATTCGCTCTGTGTAGGACGTTTGGGCGTCGACGGCGGCCGGACAGGTGGTCGAAGATCGGTCATCGCCTGAGTGAATGTCGGCGCACGTACGGAGCGATTCTCAGGCCTCCCGGACCTTATCACCGGAGTCGCGGTCGAAGCCGAATCAGCCGCCTGGGCGGGGAGGATGGTAGCCATGATGTACGTGAAGAACGCACATGCCGGGCCAAACGGAAATATTGGGATTTCGCCAGCGTGGCGAGCTGCTTACCTATTTACGGAGGCGATACGCGGCGGCGATGCCCGCTCGATCGCCCAGTACTATTCCAGGGCCGCTGGGCAGGTCGACGAAGATCGGTGCACCGGCCAAAGGAGTACCGTGGACGATCCGCTGCACGACCGCACCGGTGGCGCGGGTGCGGATGAGCACCGTGCCTTGATCATCCGCAATCGCGACGTGGTTCGCTGACAGCGACGGCACGGTGCCCAGCGGGCGGACGTCGTCGTTGCGCCACAGCAGCGCACTTGCGGTCGCGGAATTTTGCGAAAAACGAGCAAGCAGACTGCCGCGATCACCGGCGAACAACACGGTGTCGCCCAGGTTCGTGACCTGCGCCGGGCCGGCTTGGGTGAGCACGGGATCGGCGATCATGCGCACCGGATCCTGATGCCCACCCAGGCTCAGGCGCAACACGCCGGTAAGAATGGGCACTAGCAGCTCACGCCGGGTGGTGACCGTGACCGGCAGTTCGACGACCATGCCGATCCGCACCGACGGCAGTTTGAAAAACCGCACGACGGTGCCGTCTGCTTCGAGCAGATGGAGGGCGACATCATCGAAGACATACAGCCGATCATCATGGCTAATGATCTGCGGCTGCTGGCTGGCCGCCTTCAGCTTGTCGTACGCCCAATAGCGCTTGGTCGCATCCTGAGCGACCAGGGCCACCGCCGTCCCGGTGGTGGCGCGTTCGATCGCGGCGTGGATCCGCCTGCCATTTTGCAGCGCCAGATCCAACTCAGACCACGCCAACACCTCACCGGTTCCGCGATGGAGGGTCTGTTCGGGAATCAGGTTGGTTGCGCCTACCAACTGCACCGAACCATCACTCTGGGCGAGCAATAATTTGGCGCCGCTGAGTGGCTGCCACAAGCGGCCAAAAGTCGGTGATGTGGGAGTCTGCCGTTCGAGGCGGGCGCCCACGGCACCATCGGCGGGCCGCAAGACCAGGATGCCATCGCGATGCTGGACGATGAGCCCGCCGGCCAATTCGTGGATCTGGACCCACTGCACGAACACCGACGTGGCCCCGGGATTGGCAAACGCGACCGCCCAGGCGGGTGCCGGCTTGAGGGTCAACGGCACCAGGCGTTCGGCGGTCGCCGTCGATCCGGCCAGGGTCTGGCGGATGGCGACGAAGCCTTCGGCGCTGAGCTCGAACGTCGTTTCGCGATCGCCGTTGCGGCAAATCACCGCTTCGGCGGTCGGCTCGCCATGACTGGCATCGCTCGTTCCGGTCGGGGTTAGCGGCACCCCGGCGCCGTCGACCGTCAACGTCAAATCCGCCGGCAGTTCGAGTCCGGCGACCGTGACCACGATCCGTCCGGGCAAAGGCAGGCGCACCAACGTCGCACTGGCCCGGCCATGGCGGACGCGGAATGCCGCTGCGAGATCGAGCGCGGCTTGGGCTTGGCCGGCAGCGCGTGCCTGGGTGATGTGCTCAAGTTCGGTCCGCTGCGCAGTCAGCTCGGCTTCGGCTTGGCGGGCAACATCGCGCAGTGGATCAAAGGCGGCGCCATCGCGGGATTGAGCCCGCGCCTGGCCGAGCAACTCGGCCGAACGCTGAGCCACGATTTCCCACGGGACGGTCTCATCCTTGGCCAAGACCAGTACGGCGGCGACTTCAGCGCCTGCCCCGGCGGGTTGCCCGGGGTTGGCCTGGGTCGCGATCGGTTGATTGTCGATCGCCTTGATTTCAGCGCGCGCGGCATCCACCGCGGTCACGACATAGGTTTGCTGGAAAATACTGGGGTACCAGCCCCACGGCTGGTTGTTGTTGGCGATGAATTCATTGAGCGCGGCGATTTTCTGGCGCGGTTGGGGAATCGTCGCCAGGCCATCGATGCGTACTTTCAGCCACTGATCCGCGAGCCAATTATGGAACGCCGGAGTGCCCGCCCAGACCGCCGCAACGGCCACACGGCAATGATCGAGGCGATTACGCATCGGCGCAGCAGGCGCGAAGCGCCGACCCGGCGATTGGCGCCCGATGCGCGTTTGCGCAGGCTTTTCTGCAACCCGGTGTCGCTGGTCGCAAGGGCGGCTGCAGCTTCCCACTCGCGTGCCGCCTCGGCGAGTTGACCCCCTTCAGCCAAGCGATCGCCATTGGCGATGGTCAAATCCAAATGGCTACGCCGACCGCGTTCGCGGGCCTGGGTCAGTTCGACATCCAGGCGGCGACTCGGCCGCCGACCCGATTGCTCGCCGGATGCGGAGGCTGCCTGCAACGGCGCAATTCCTGCGATCGGGGTCGTGGGAATCTCGGGGATCGCCGGCACCTCGCTGGCGCGCCTGACATTGCCCGATGAACTGGCCCGCCGATTGCCCGAGTCCGAAGCTTTAGCCCCTGCACGCATTCCGGGTCGGCCCCCCGAATGGCTGGCAACTGCCGGCGCGGAGGATGGTGCAGGAGGCAGATCGACGAGCTCGACCTGATCGAGCAGCGGGATCTCAGGCGACAATGGGCGCGGGCGGGGCGAGGACTCGCGGTCACCGCCCAGCAGGGCCTTGAACGGCCCGCGTGATTTGCGCAGCACGCTGTCAGTGCCAGCCAGCTCGATCTCGAGCTCTTCGATATCCTCGATGAGCTGACGCAGGCTATCGCAGCGGGCCGCTGGTTTCTTCGCCAGCATGCGCCCGATCAGGCGGTCGATTTTGGGCGAGATGGTCGGATCGATCGCGCACAACGACGGCACCGCCTCGGTCTTGTGCTTGAGCATGATTGCGAACGGGGTCTCGCCATCGAATGGCAGCCGTCCGGTCAGGCAGAGGAATACGGTCGCGCCGAGATTGTAGATGTCGCTGCGGAAATCGACTTCGACGCCATCGCACTGTTCAGGCGACATGAAGGCCGGAGTCCCGACCCGCACCCCGGCGGCGGTGACGCCGACTTGCGCGACGTATCCCTTGGCCAACCCGAAATCGCTGACTTTGACCAGGCCGTTGCCGCTGATCATGAGGTTGTCGGGCTTGATGTCGCGATGGATGACGTTCTTTTCCGCCGCCGCCTCGAGGCCCATCACCGATTGGCGTAGCAGATCCAGCACCTCGACCTGATCGAGCAGGCCGCGCCGGTTGAGGACTTCGCCGAGGTCCAGGCCCTCGACGAATTCGATGATCATGAAATACAGCCCGAGCTGCGGATCATCACCGAAATCGTAGATCTGGAGAATGTTCGGGTGATTGATCCGGGCGAGGCTTTTGGCTTCGCGCTCGAATCGCTGGATGAAATTCTTATTCCGCGCCAGATCGACGGGCAGGACTTTGACCGCGACGCTGCGGTCGAGCGACAGCTGCTTGGCGTGATAGACCGCGCCCATCCCGCCTTCGCCGAGCTTGCGATCGATCAGGCAGCCGCGCAGGGTCCGGCCGATGAGGTTGTCCTTGGTCTCGGGCCCGGCGGCGATCCGGTTGGACTCTTCGTCATAGGCGGTGCCGCACTGCGGACACACGTGGCGGGTCCCGGGTGAGACATAGGAATGACCACACACCGGGCAGCTGACCTTGGTCGACTGGTCGCTCTCAGGTACGGCGGTGCGATATTTGGCTGGATCATCCGAGCTGTAGGCGATCTCGGGCATCGTCTTCATTTCGGAGCGCTTGTAGCGCGCATCTTCTTCGAGCCGATCGAAGAGGTCGCTGTCGATCGTCGGCCCGGTCTCGGGATCGTGGGCGACCGGCCGCTTGGCGCCTGAGCGACCGGCGATTTTGCCTTCGCCCTTGATGCCCGGGGAATTGCCCGGCGAAGAATGACCCACCTCGCGTTCGCTGCGGTCCTCCAGCGTCGGTCGCTGGCTGATGCCGGCCGCCAGCACCGGATGGATCGACGGCGCCATGCCCGACTGCCGCCCATCGACCCGTTCGGTCAGCGCGCGATTGGACTGAGCGTCGGTATCCGGCTCATCAGGAAGATATTCGCCACTCACCGAACGTGTTACCAACGGTGATTTTGCAGGGGTCGGCAACGGCTTGCTGATGACCTTGCGGACCTGGGGAATTTCGGTCGTGGGAATCGAATCGACGGTGGCGGCCGAGGGAAACCAGCGGTTATTGCAAATCGCGCACACCAGCCACGCCCCGTCGTAACGGGTATCGTCGTTCGGCGATTTGCACTTTGGACAGATCGCAATGCTCATGGCGCGCTGCCCTTGGCCGGCGTTGCCGGTGTTCTCGTCGTCGAGGACGCGGCCACCGTGTTGGTACCAGTCGGTGATTCAACCGGACGAAGCTTCCACAGGAGGATGGCGATGGTGGCAATCCCGAGGACGAGGATGACCGCGATGATCATCAGCACCCGGCCACGTTTGCGGCCGCTGAGCGCCGCCCGCATTTCCGCGATCTCGGTCGCCAGGGCGGCGGTCGAGCCGGATTCGGAGCCAGGCGCCACGGTGCTCGCGCCTGGCGATTCGCCGGTCAGCTTTTGTCCCTGTTCGAGCAAGGCGATCGCGCCATGCAGATTGCCGCGGTCACGCATGCCGCGCGCGCGCGCCGTGAGGTCGGCGAGTTGACGCTCGGTCTCGACCTGACGCGCCTCACGCTCTTTCGCCCGCAGGATGCTGCGCGCCCGCTTGTCGAGCTCCTTGTCGGCCAAACGGGCATAGATCGCGGCGGCTTCGCGCTGGCGACCGCTCTCGAACAGGCGTTGCGCTTCGGCCGCTTGATCGCGAGCAGAGGCAGGGTTTGCGGGTGATTCACGCAACTGCGCCGAACACCGCGTACACGTCAGG
>JANYGY010000031.1 GCA_025362255.1 Planctomycetales bacterium | reverse complement strand
GGATCATACCCTCTAAACCAAGCCATCACCACCCCACTCTGATGATGCCAATGACCTGTATATCCAATCTCAGCATCAAACGTCCCACTGGTGCGAGTTCTCACGCCAAACGTAGAATAGTCGTATCTCGCTTCAAGAGCCCCAGTGGAATCACGGACTTCACGCACCGATCCCAAATGATCTTTGCAGTAGTAATGTTTAACTCCGCCGATGGATATTCCTTGTGAGAAATAACGCTTGGTCACCGTTGCGCCGGTGGCGTCGCGCTCTTCGGCCATCTCGGCACCGACCCACAGATAGGTTTTGTTGCTCTGCACCACGTTATTGTTTTTTTCGATGATGCGCACCCGGCGGCTCATGCCGTCATAGGTGAACTCGCTGCGCTTGGTTCCCTGGGTGATCGACACCAGCCTATTTTCGGCATCCCATGTATAGGCTCGCAGGCCATCCGCCGTGAGATTGCCCACGGCGTCATACGTGAAGGTTCGGCTGCCAGGACCCGTGCTGGCGATGCGTATGGTGCGCAGGCGCGTATTGCCTCGGCCATCGATCGCGACAATCGGCACATCTTGATTCAGCGGCACTACGGCGCGGAAACGATTACCACTGTCAGTTGGCACCGTCTGCCCATTAACTGTTACCCTGGCAGGCTCGTCAGTGTGCCCAAAGGTGAAAAGTGACACACCACCTTGTTTACTTACTATATGCCAGATTCCCGGCTGACCTTCGGGAATGCGTTCTGAACGGGGACGGCGCATTATGGTCCCCTTTATGCCATCTAAGAATTTACTTAGTTAGGTTAGCGATAGCTGAAGAGTACGCTCGATAAGTCCCGTAAGAGTGTCACCAGTAGCGCTTGCCCTTAACGCAAGAGCCCGGTGAATTTCTGGCTTAATTCTCAGGGTTAACTTGCCGCTAAAATCCTGATTAGTGCCGGATGGCATTTTCTGACCAGCAGAGCGAAGGATGGCAAGATGCTCATCAACTGCTTGAGCCAAATCTTTGTAAACAGCCAATTCATCGTCGCCATGCACACCGCCCATGAATAAGGCGGGGCATTGCCCAACGTAGCATTTGTCCTCCTCTGACCAGAAGACGACCTTCTGGTAATGCCCGGCTGCTCCTTTGCTGTTAATGATGTTCTTCATGGTTTGTGTCCTACGGCTCGTTTAACTTCTCGCTCTTGGTACGGCTTCCCATCGTCACCTATCTTACCACTAATGACAACCGTTACACCTGTCCTATGGTAGTTGCGATGGCTGCCTTTTCCTCCGCGGTTCATGAATCCAGCGCGTTCTAGGTCGCTGATGAGGTCGCGGATTTTTCGAGGCACGATAGCACTTTGACACCATTTTTTCATGGTGTCAAGATGCCACCAGGGACATCGGCTATCTCAGCTCTTGATCGTCGGCATGAGGTAAGGGTCAAAGGGGAAACACACAATGCTGTTCGGCTAAGCAAGGTGCGATTCACCTGAAAAAACTGCGATTTTCATCAATTTTTAATTGTAGTTTGGGTATTTGGGCAAATAGTCGTCCGAGTATGTAAACATGAAAACGACTGGTTTGCCGGTAATTTCACAGCTTCTCCTTAGCCGAACAGCATTCGGGTCGCCGTAGATTTCCTATGTTTATATTTCACGGTATTTACCGTGATAAACGTCGGATACCCGGCACAGATCCGTACGGGCGGAATTACCGCATACGGCTCTTCCATCAGGTGATGACGCGTAGGCGCTCGTTGGGGTAGGGATGGAGGATCCTGGCCGGGGGCAGATAGCGTTCGGCGAGTCGGCGCATGATGATCCAGGTTGTGCCCGTGCGGGCAGTCTGGCTGCGGCGGCTGAGTGCCCGTCGCCATGCGTCAATCACCCGATCTCTGAATGCGCAGATGGCGCCACTGTTTCCGGGAACCGCATGATAGTTCAACCACCCACGAACTACCAATGCCAGCCATCGTCCTTGTTGGTCGATGGGCAGGGCACGGTTTTTCTTGAGCGCTTGGCCTATCCGCTGCACGGTGGCTCCCAGGCGTTTGGCCATGGTCGTTCGGATCACCGTGAACCTTTTATCTGTCCGGCGCTTCGCGCAGCGATGCGTGAAGCCCAGGAAGTTAAAGGTCTCCGGCTTGCCTTCACCGCGGTTTTCGCGATTCGATCCGGCGAACCGCCCGA
>JANYGY010000016.1 GCA_025362255.1 Planctomycetales bacterium | reverse complement strand
AGCCGGTGGCGCACCCTCTGCCGCCCTCACCGCCATGGAACAACAGCTGACGGTGATCAGCGCGATGATGTTCGTAAGCCGAGAGCAGAGCGATTTCATGCGCGTATGGTGGCGAATCCATTGGCACGTCCATCGCGTTCACCGGTCACGGGGGTGACCATGTCCAGTGTCCTGACTACCAGCATGTCCGGCATGCTTGCGCATCAGGCGATGCTTGATGTCACCGCCAACAACATCGCCAATTCCGAGACCAGCGGCTTTAAAAGTGGCCGCGTCGATTTCGCCGACCAGCTCTATCGCCTGCAGCAAGGCGCGACTCAACCGGGCGGCACCACCGGCGGACGCGATCCGTCACAGGTCGGCAATGGCGTGCAGGTCGCCGGCATTGCCACTCAATTCACCCAAGGACCGATCCAGCCCACCGGCCGGGACCTCGATCTCGCGATCAACGGCACCGGTTTTTTTCGCCTGCGCGACGCCAGTGGAGTGGAACATTATTCACGCGTAGGCAGCTTCGGGCTCGATGGCGGAGTTCCCCGGCAGCTGGTCGACTTGGCTACCGGATATCAGGTGTTGAATACCTTGGGCACCACCATTTCACCGGTCGATTCGGTCGCGGCCGCGGCGACCACCAAACTGACCCTCGCCGGCAATCTGCCACCGACCGCCACCGCGCCGTTGACCGGCGCCAAGCTCTCGTCGTTGTTCGCCTTGAAGAAAAGTGACGGCACTGCGGTTTCCGGCAGCACTCTGCTATCTTCGACGACCCTCGCCCGGGCGGCGCCGGGGGGCCCGGTGACGGTGAATCTATTCGGTGCTGCGCCCGACGGCCAACCGTATTCCAAGCAGATTACCCTGGCCGCCAACGCGACGGTCCAGGATCTGGTCAACGGTCTCAACGGGGCGCTCAATCGCCCGAGCGGCCTGACCACTGAAACCTTCGCCACGGTCAGTCTCGATCAGGGCAAGCTCAACGTGGCCGGCTCGATTCCGGGTGATCAATTCAATCTGTTTCTCGGCGAGCAGCCACCACCGGTGCTGCCGGCGTCGACCGCGATCGCCAACTCCTGGCAATACGGCGGTGCATCCGACACCTACGCCTGGAGCCGCCTGCGGTTCACTCCGGATTCCGTAGCCACCACCTTACCGCTGTTTACCGCCGATGGCACCAAGCACGCGATCGATGCCCGGTGGTTCAATTCCTCGACGGTGACCACCGGCACTGGTCAGCCGACGGATTTTCAACGCGTCTGGGATCTGGTCACCGATACGCCGGTGGGTGGTTCGCTGGCGGCTGGGGGCGACGCGCTGCGCGGCCTGACGTTCAACACGGATGGCAGTCAACTTTCTCCACCGACTGGAGTGATCACCTCGAGCTGGACGGTCGGTGGGGCTTCGACGATGACCGTCGACACCACCAACATGCGTGGCTACCAGGGCGATGGCGTAGCCGATGCGACCGATCTGACGGGCTATGCGGCGGGCACCTTGAACGGAATCAGCGTCGATCAGTTCGGCGTGCTCAACGGCTCCTACAGCAACGGCAAAACGGTACCGATGTCGGCCACGGGGCACCAGATCGGCTTGGTTACGTTCACGAATCCCGGCGGGCTCCTGGCGCAAGGGCAGAACCTGTGGGCGGCGACGGGGAACTCAGGCGCCGCGACCCAAACGATTCCGGGGACCGCTGGGATCAACACCATTACTCCTGGCGCACTCGAGGGCTCGAATGTCGACATGACCTCGGAGTTCACCCGTCTGATCGTCGCCCAACGCGGATTTCAATCCAACAGTCGCGCGTTTCAAACCGGCGACCAATTGCTCACCGAGGCGTTCAGCCTGTTCCGCTGATCACGCTGCCGGCCCGTGTCGGCTGACACGCTTTGCTGTGGCCGGCGCGTCCGCACCATCGACGCATGCCCAGCATCCCAGATCGCAGCGACATCCTCACCGAGCAACCGCATCCGCGGTCATCAGCGTTGCATCGCCTCGAGGTCAGGGACATCGTCGAATTGTTCAATCGTGAAAATCGCGCCGTCTTGACCGCGCTCGATGCGGCTGAATCAGCGCTTACCGGATTCATCAGCGCCATCGAATCTGGATTCATTCGCGGCGGGCGCTTGATCTATCTCGGCGCGGGGACCAGCGGCCGGTTGGGCGTGCTCGATGCCAGCGAGATTCCGCCGACGTTTCAGGTTCCGCCGGGGCGGATCATCGGCCTGATCGCGGGCGGTGACGGGTCGCTGCGGACCTCCTCCGAAGGAAAAGAGGATGACCCAGCGGGGGCGGTCCCCGAACTCGAACGTCTGCACTTAGGACCGGATGATGCGGTGCTCGGCATCGCCGCCGGCGGGACCACACCGTATGTCCAAGGCGCGCTGGCGTGGGCCAAGACCCTTCCCCAACCGCCGCGCACCGCCCTGCTGTCCTGCGCGCCGATTCCCCCGCCACCGGGTTGCGACCACCTGATCGTGCTCGCCACCGGTCCTGAGATCGTCACCGGCTCGACCCGGCTGATGGCCGGCACTGCAACCAAGCTGGCGTTGAACACGATCAGCACTGCGCTGATGGTGCGCCTCGGCAAAGTCTATGGCAATCTGATGGTCGATCTGCGTGCTTCGAACGTGAAGTTGCGCGATCGCGCGGCGCGGATCATCAGCACGGTCAGCGGCGCGACCCGCGATGAAGCCTTCGCCCTGCTCGACGCAGCAGATGGCCAGGTCAAGGTCGCGATCGTCATGCGCCGACGCGTGGTCGACGCTGACGCAGCGCGCGAACTACTTGCCGCCGCTGCTGGCCATTTGGCAACGGTGATCGACCGATGAATTTTCACGAAAGCAGACAAGTGGTGAAAAGCGCGCTCAAACGCCTTTTCGGAAAACCGCAACCGACCCGCAACGACATCCGCTGCGCCCGCGTTCGGGTTGAATCAGGAACTCCTGGAACTCTCGACGCTGGCGATCCCGGCCGCGATTATTGCCTGGCCCGGGGTTTTTGCTGCGAACGCGGTTGCCGCGCATGCCCCTGGGGCCATCGCGCGAAGAAAACGTAAATCTTCAACCGTCGCGATGGGCTTTAAGCAGCTTGGCAGCGTCGAGCGCACCATAAGTAAAAATGAAATCGGCACCGGCACGCTTGCATGCCAGCAGGCTTTCCAGCAGGCAGCGATCGTAATCGAGCCAGCCTTTTTCAGCTGCCGCCTTGAGCATCGCGAATTCGCCACTGACGTGATATGCGGCGATCGGCAAGGTCGTCGCCTCGCGCACCGCCCGGATGACATCGAGGTAGGGCAGGCCGGGTTTGATCATCAGCGCATCAGCGCCTTCGGCCTCGTCGAGAGCCGCCTCGCGCAAGGCCTCGCGGACATTCGCGGGATCCATCTGGTAGGTCTGCTTGTCGCCGAAGCGCGGCGCCGAATCGAGCGC
This sequence comes from Planctomycetales bacterium, assembly GCA_025362255.1. GTDB lineage: Bacteria > Planctomycetota > UBA11346 > UBA11346 > UBA11346 > CAIUVD01. Next base: position 15,262 of record JANYGY010000016.1, on the reverse strand, counting down.
ATCGCGAAATGGCCCATAGAACGCCGACGCGTATTTGACGCAGTAGCTGAGTATCCCGACCTTGGTGAAACCCGCCGCGTCCAGCGCCTCGCGGATCACGCGCACCCGTCCATCCATCATGTTGCTGGGCGCGACCACATCAGCCCCGGCGCGGGCCTGGGTCACTGCCATTGCCGCCAGAATCGGTAAAGTGGGATCGTTCGCAATCTGTCCGGATTCAACCAAGCCATCGTGGCCGTCCGTCGAATACGGGTCCAGCGCCACATCGGTGATCACCACCAGCTCAGGCAACGCCCGTTTAAGGGCCTGGATGCAGCGTGGCAGCAAGCCGTCGGGATTCGTGCTTTCGATCGCGGTGGATGACTTCTCTGCCGCCGTCAACGCCGGGAACAGCGCCACTGCAGGGATGCCCAGCTCAAAAGCCTCGCGCGCAGTCGCTACCGTGCGCTCGATCGACTGCCGACTGCAACCGGGCATCGCGACGATGGCGGCATCGGCCTGCTGATGATGGACAAATAACGGCAAAACCAGATCAGTGGCGCTGATTGCGGTTTCGCGGACCAGGGCCCGCATGCCGGGCGAAGATCGATTGCGACGAGGACGGCTCAGCATGGATCTCAGCGGATGCGTTCGGCCCGCACGGTCAACGGGCGGGCCGAACAGACGCCTTGAGTCAGTCTCTTACGGAATCGGTGTCGGCTCGGGAGCCATCGGCGTCACCGTCGTTGGTGGCGTGGCGGATTCGGTATCTTCTTCCGATTCCCCCTCACCGCCGGCCGCGGTTTCCTTCCACGTCGGCTGGGCCTCGAAACCAGCCCCGCCGAACACCGCGTTCCAGGCGGGTGGCACGCCACGGTAGTCTGCCTGATAGACGGCGCCGTCGGCCAGCATGGCATACATCTTTCCATCCTTGGCCCGGCTCGGCCAGGCGTAGGCGACGTATTTCTCTTCCTGGAGCTTGGCATTTCCCGGCACCGCTGGCCGGGTCTCGGTCTTGCCATCATCCGCGACCCGGGTGACCTCGCCCGGCAGGTAGATGGTGTAGGCATAGCCGCCGGCGGTGGCCCCCCGCGCCAGTGGACCTTCGATCAAACCAAGTCGTTGCTCGTTGCCGACCGCGCGCCGACCGGCGAGCTCGGACAGCAGTCCGAATTCGCCGCGTCCATTGCCATCCTGATCGCGATAACCACCAGCCCGGAATTGTTCCTGGGCGGGAAAGATGAGTTCGTGCAGCACCACCAGCGGATCATTCGGATCGCTGACGATTTCTGGTTTATTCATCTCGTGGGCAACGTGTTGCTGGCGCATCATCGCCGTTGCGGCGCCAATACCCCCAATCAGGCCAAACCCGGGAAGCGCCCCGGTCAGGCTGCGCATCTCGGTGACTACCCGACCTTGGGCGTTGGTTCCTGAGACCATGTACCCGGTCGAGGCGTTGGTGGCGAGGATGTTCAAGCCAGCAAGCACGGCTTGGCGTTGTTCCGGGGTGATCATCGTGGCCATGCTCAGGCCCATCCCGGCATAGCCGGCGAGCATCCGCAAGACTCCCTGGGTATCACTGGATCCGATCAGATAGGCATCCGCAGGCGCTTTGCTCAGGGCGAGTTTGGCCGCCGGGCTGTCTGCCCAGCCGTTGGCCTTACCACCGAGCCATTGATCGGCCAATACCGGATCAGTGCTGATCAACCAACTGGTGCGATCGCATACCAGGGTGAGCGCGACCGGCATGTTGGGAATCGGGATCAGCGTCGAGGCGCCTTCGGCGGGCGGTGTCATCTCGAGCTTTTTCAGACCCGAGGCGATCAGCTTGTCGAGCGCCGGCGACCGGGGCATGGAGACGCTGACGCCCGGAAACGGCATGGCGGGTGATATGGAAAACAGTGAGGTCCCAGTGAGGCTGGTGAAAATCTCCTCGAGCGAAATGTCAAAACCCACGCTGACGATCATTTCATTCAAGGCCTTTTCCGTCGCATCGATGTCCTCTGCCTTGGTCCCCACCATTGGCGCCCAATCGGGGAGAAGGTTGACCCGCTGCTGTTTCCACAACGTGATGCCATCGTAACCGATCGCGACCGCCATCAGGGTGTTCGCCGGCAAACGCGCGAGCATCGCGCGGTCGACCGGTTTGTAACCGATTATCGAGGCTTTCCCCATGTCGATGACTTCGAGAAAACCTTCGGGCACGATGTCCAACCGATAGCTGCCCTCAGTCACTTTCAGTTCAGCACATTGCTTCTGCATGCGCACGACCGTGTCGCGTTGGGGACCGGCGCTCATCGCCCCGAGCAGCATGGTGAAAATACCTGGGACATCGGCGGTGATCAACAGATCGTCCTTCATCGGCGTCGTACGCATCACCGGCCTGGTGGGCAGGGTCTGAATGCCCAGGGCCAGACTGGTGGCGAATCGAGCAAGCATCCGGTCGGCGTGATCTTCCTCGGCAATCGCCTCATCGGCACCGGCAACCGTCGCATCGGTGCTGGTCCGGTGTTCGCCGCCGGCTTTCTTGGCCATCGTGAACAAGCTTGTCGCAAAGGTGCCGAGATCGACACCCGCGTAGATCGCCATCGGGATTTGTGGTTTCTCGGCCCCGGCTGCGCTGGCGGGCAACGGAGTGATTTTCAAGATCGCATTGGCGATCGCGGCGATCAATTCGGTGGGCGTGCCGCCAAGGTCCTTGGCCGCCTGGGCTTGCCACTCGTCGACCGGCTGGTGCAGAGGTTTGAGCGCCGGATCGGCCCACATCTTGGCCCACGGGGTCTTTTCCCAATGGGCGAGCAGATCCTTGCCGTCAGCAAGATGCGCCTCGAATACCGGAAGTGCCGCGACCACTGCCGGCACCTTCGGCGCGGGCTCAGCTGCCCAACCGCACATCGACAACAGCGTGAGGGTAGGAACGACGACACAGTGGGAAAAACGCATGAGGAACTCTTAATGATTGGTGTTTAGAATCGTATCGTGGAGTGGGCCGCTTAAGAATGCAACCACCACCGCTATCAATCTATCGCGCAAATATAGGAAAAGACCCAAATTCTCGGATTAAAAAATCGAGAGCGACCAGCGTTTTGAGGTTGAATCGTTCAGCTCCATTCGCTTACTGCCGCTGTCAGAAACCTGGAACTCACCGACCATGACCACTGTCTCTACGCACACTTGGACTTTCTTCCGCGCCGGGGGTTTAGATCAGGTTCAGATCACCACCGCTGCCGATCTCATGCATCTGCATGAACTGGATCAAAAGTTGTGGGTCGCTCTGTCATGCCCGGTCAAAGGTCTGGAATTCGACAGCAAGACCTTGGAGCTGATCGACGTCGACAAGGATGGTCGGGTGCGCGTGCCCGAATTGCTGGCAGCGCTGAAGTGGGCCTGCGGGGTGCTGAAAGATCCGGCGCAATTGCTGAAATCGGCAGCTGATCTGCCGCTGGACGCGATCAATGAGACGACTCCTGAAGGACAGAGCTTGCTCGCGTCGGCGCGTCAGGTGCTGATCAATCTCGGCAAGCCCGAGTCAGCGACCATCTCGGTCGAAGACACCAGCGATACGGTGCGGATTTTTTCCGAGACGGTGTTCAACGGCGATGGCGTGGTGCAGGCGGGATGCGCCAAGGATCCTGCGACCAAGCAGGTGATCGACGAGATCATCGCCGCCTATGGTTCGATCAGCGACCGCAGCGGCAAACCAGGGGTGAATAAGGAAAAACTGGAAACGTTTTTTGCCGAGCTGACCAGCTTCAATGGTTGGTGGACGGCCGGTGAAGAAGCTTCGAAGCCAGGCTCGGGGGTGTTGCCGCTGGGCGCCGCAACCCCGGCTGCGTTCGCGGCTTACTCGGCGATGAAAAACAAGATCAACGATTGGTTCACGCGCTGCCGCTTGGCCGCGTTTGACCCCCGCTCCATCGCGCACCTCAACCGCGCTGAGACGGATTATCAGGCCCTCGCGCCCAAGGATCTGACCACCGCGGGCGCCGAAATTGCGGCCCTGCCATTGCAGCAGATCGCGGTGAAAAAGCCGCTGAATCTGATCGACGGGGTGAATCCGGCCTGGAGCCAGGCCTTGGCTGCATTTGCCGCTCTGGTGATCGAGCCAACGCTTGGCGCCGGAAAGACCACCCTCAGCGATGACGAGTGGCGCGGCATCATGGGGACCTTTGCCGCCTATGAATCGTGGATCGGGGCCAAGAACGGCCTGCTGGTCGAGCCCCTCGGCATCGCCCGCGTTCGCGCGATCCTGGCGTCGAGTGCGAAGGCAGACATCCAATCGCTGATCGACCAGGATATGGCCGTCGCGCCGCAGGTCGCCTCGATCGATGCGATCGATCGCTTGGCCCGCTATCACCGCGATCTCTTCGTGCTGTTGCGCAACTTCGTCAACTTTGCTGATTTCTACGATCGCAATCCGCCACCGCCGATCTTCATCGCAGGAACTCTGTATCTCGATCAGCGAAGCTGTGAGTTGTGTATCCAGGTCGCCAGCCCCGAGGCCCACATCACACTCGCCAGTTTGGCAAAATGCTACATTGTCTATGTCGCCTGTTCGCGCCCCTCGGGCGAGAAGATAACCATCGCTGCAGCCATCACCCAGGGTGACAGCGATTACTTGATGGTTGGCCGCAATGGCCTGTTCTACGACCGCAAGGGTCGCGATTGGGATGCGACGATCGTCAAACTGGTCGACAATCCGATTTCGATCCGCCAGGCTTTCTTCCTGCCGTACAAAAAGTTCCTGCGCATGATCGAGGAACAGGTCGCCAAGCGCGCCGCCGCCGCCGATGCTGAATCTAATGCCAAGCTTCAGTCTGCCGCGACCAACGTCACGAATGTCGATAAGACCGATCTGAAAGTGGCCAAAGAGCCGAAGAAATTCGATATCGGCATAGTAGCCGCCTTGGGCGTCGGTGTTGGCGCGATCGGTGCCCTACTCGGTGGTCTGATCAGCGGCTTCATCGGCCTTGGATTGTGGATGCCTTTGGGCCTGATCGGAATCGTCATGGCGATCTCCGGACCGTCGATGCTGATCGCCTGGCTCAAGCTACGTCAACGCACCCTCGGTCCGATCCTCGAAGGCAACGGCTGGGCGATCAACGGTCGCGTCAAGATCAACATTCCGCTGGGCACCAGTCTGACCGGGGTCAAGAAACTGCCGGATGGATCCAAGCGTCTGCTCGACGATCCGTTCGAAGACAAGGACGCGCAGCGCCGTTTCCGTCTGACGGTGGCCATTTCGATCGCGGTCGTCGTGCTCGCGATCGCCGGGTGGTTCGGCTGGCATTGGTACAGCACACGCACGCCGACGGTGACGATCGTGAATACCCAGGTGGTCACTGGTTCGGGCACCGCCAATGTTGCTCATACGCTTGATGACCAAGCCAAGATGGCAGAAGAAATCGCCGCCAAACCCGAGGCATCGGCAGAACAGAAAAATGCAGCTGTCGAACTACGGAAAAGAGCAGACGAGGCGTTGAAGGCAGCAGCTAAATAGGGAGCCAATGTGATCGGACACGGAGTATCATCATGCGTGGTGATACCCCGTGCCGGCGATGATGGTTGCCGCGCGATACAATTGCTCGACCAAAATGAGATGCGCAAGTTGATGTGGCAAGGTCAGCGGCCCCAAGGCCAGACGAACATCAGCCAGGGCTGCACTGGGCGCATGGGTGGTGAATGCATCGCCCACCAGAAATGCGACTTCACCGTGGGTCATGGTCCACTTCTGGATCCGCTCCGCCAATTGGACGCTGGTAGGAGCATCGCCACGTTCATCGAGCAGCACCCGCCAGCGCGCTGATTTGGGCCACAATGGTTCCGCCCCCTTTGGCTCTTTTTCGCTGATCACGAGACTGCCAAATCGGGCAAAGCGTTTGACGTATTCGTCACGCAATGTTTCGACGTGCGGATCGCGCAAACGCCCCTGTTGAATCACCACCAAACGCATGTCTGTCTCATATTCCACAGTCTCCTCTTCCACAGTCTCCTATTCCACAGGGAGTCATAGCGGCCGAACCTTGGCGCGAGCGCAGACGCTGGTCAAGGCGCCTTGCGCCTAACGCGCTGCGGCGAGACTTGCCGGAATGCCTTTTACGCGAGTCGCCAGTTCTCCCGTCGCCAGCCTAGGAGTGACCCTCGAAACCTGGCGCCATCCGTGCGGCATGATTCATTATCACCTCGCGTGTCCTGACGAGCACCGGGCTTTCACCATCGCTTTCCGCACGCCCCCGACTGATTCGACCGGGCTGCCGCATATCCTTGAGCACACCACGTTGTGCGGCTCGCTGAAATTCCCGGTCCGCGATCCGTTCTTCAACATGTTGCGCCGGTCGCTGCAGACCTTCATGAATGCGATGACGTTTCCGGATCTGACCGCCTATCCGTTTGCGACCCAGGTGGCCAAGGATTGGCGCAATCTGCTGGAGGTCTATCTCGACGCGGTGTTCGCACCGCGCCTGGATCCCCTCGATTTTGCGCAAGAGGGCCATCGCCTGAGTCCGGTCTCAAATGTTAAGAAGTCAGAGGACACCAACAAAAAAGAGTGGGAGCGCCAAGGAGTCGTCTTCAACGAGATGAAAGGTGCAATGGATTCCAGTGATGCGCAGATCGAGGCGGCGACCGCAGCGGCGTTGTTTCCGGCGACCATCTACGCCCACAACTCGGGTGGCGAGCCAGCCGCCATTCCGCAGCTGACGCACGCCGATCTGGTGGCCTTCCACCGCCGCTGCTATTGCCCGGCCAACGCCGTAGTGCTGACTTATGGCAATGGCGATCCTGACGAAATCCATCGTGCACTTGCGCCGTATCTGCTCGCACCAGGGATCGCGCTCGCGCCGCCGCTTCTGCAACCGCCATTAAAAGTCGCGCAGACCTGCGATGTGGCAGTGCCGTGGGCCGACGGTCAGGACGAGTTGGATGTCGCGACCACCGCAGTGACCTGGGCGTGGGGCGACATCGCTGACCTCGACGAAGTCCTCACCGCTGAATTGCTCGATCGCCTGCTGCTCGGCCACGCCGGGGCGCCCTTGCGAAATGCCCTGGAAAGCGCCGGCCTCGGTCGCAGCGTCGGCTCCAGCGGGTTCGGTGCGGGGTACCGCAACGGCCAATTCACCATCGAACTCGATGGCATCGCACCGGCGGATTACGCCCAATTGCCCGTGCTTGCCGACCAGGTCCTCACCCGGTTGGTTGCCGAGGGCATGCCCGCAAGCGATCTGGATGCGGCGCTGCATCAGGTCGAATTGAGCCGGCGCGAGATTCATGGCGATCATTACCCGTACGGCCTTGAACTGTGCTTCCGCCTGCTCACGCCGTGGAATCTCGGGGCTGAGCCGATGCCCTTTTTGGATCAAAACCCCGCGATTGTGCGCTTGGCCGCGCGCGCGCGGCAACCGGGATGGTTGGCCACGGAAATCAGCAAACGGTTTCTACATAATCCGCATCGCCTGTGGGCCCGTGCCCAACCCGATCACGCATGGCACCGCAACCGCCAGCAAGCCGAGGATGCGCAGACGGCAACGGCTATCGCCGCGCTTGATGTCGTCGGGGTCAAGGCTCTGCGCTCCGCCGCCGAGGCGCTGGCGGTTCGCCAAGCGGCCCATGACGATCCGACGATCCTCCCTGATCTCGCGCTCGCCGACGTCCCGCTGCAACGGCGCTGGGTCAGCGGCACGGTCCATGGCCCGACCACGATCTTCAAGGCCGGAACCAACGGCTTGCTGCACCTGGTGGCAGCTTTGCAGCTGCCCGCGTTGACCGCGCGCGAACTTGACCTGCTGCCCTTGGCGACGCAGTGCCTGACCGGCACGGGCGTCGGCGAACGTACCTATGGCGATTTTGCCGCGCACCTGACCGCCGTCTGTGGGGGCGTGGGCGCGTGGTCTGACCTGTCGGCGGATCCTGATGATGGAACCATCGCCCGCGGTTGGCTGTTCGCCGAGGTCAAAGGATTGGCGACCAGACAGACTGAATTCCTGCCCTTGTTGCGCGACGTGTTCGCCCGCAGCCGATTTGACGAGCATGAGCGGATCATCGAATTGGTCGATCAGAGTCTCAGTCGATTGCAGGATCGGGTGACTTCTGGCGGCAGCCAGCTGGCCGGACGCGCCGCCCAGCGCGGCTTCGGCGGCGCCGCAGGCCTGGGTCACCGTACCGGTGGTTTGGGTCGTTTGGCGTGGCTCAAGGCCACGTCCGAATCCCTGGAAAAAGATCCTCAGTCGATCGTTGGACTGACCAACGAATTGCAGGTGCTGGTGCGCAAGCTCAGTGGCCTGGATGCACGAACGGCGTTAATCGGAGACGCCGCCGAAAGCCCCGCGATCATCGCTGCGGCGCAGGCGGTGTGGCCGGCTGCGGCTGGCTCGACGCATCGTTTATTTTCGGCTCCGCCGGCGATCGCGGTTGGGCCGACCGCGTTCACCACCGCGACCGCGGTGAATTACTGCGCCTTGGCTTTTCAGGCTCCGCCGCTGGGGCACGCGGATGCCGCCGCCTTGTCCGTCGCCGGACGACTGCTCACGCATCAAGTGCTTCATCCCAAACTGCGCGAACAAGGCGGCGCCTATGGCGGCAGCGCCAGTTATCAGGGCGGCTCGGCGGCGTTCACCTTGACCAGCTATCGCGATCCGCGTTTGGAAGCGACCTATGTCGACATGCGCGACGCCTTGCGCTGGCTGCGCAGCTGCCCGGATGATCCGCGGTTGATGAAGGAATCGATCCTTGGCGTGCTCGCCTCGCTCGATGCTCCGGGCAGTCCCGCAGGCGAGTGCCGGTCGCGTTTCAGCGGCGATCTGAAGGGCACGGGTCCGACCCGGCTCGACGCCTATCGGGCAGCCATTCTGCGCACCACTGCCGCCGAGGTGCGCGCCGTGGCTGAACGTCACCTGGATCCGGATGGCGGCACCCAAGCGGTGATCTGCGGCACCGAGGCGGCGCTCAAGCTCGGCTGGGAAACCATCGCGATCTAAATCCGTTCGTCCCTTTTTCGATTTTCCACTGCGCCCCCCTGTGCCCCTTTCCCGATTTTCTGCGGCAGTCCTTGCCCCGGTCGAAGCCATCGACCTGGTTCCGCCGCCGCGCTTTCGTGACAAATCGTTTGCTGGATTCCGCATCGATCCGGCCGTCCCTGGGCAAGCTGAAGCGGTTGCCCTGGTGCGCGGCTTCGCTGAAAAAAAGCGCGGCTTCCTCGCCGATCTGCTCGCCCGAAAAACCAAGCCGGGGATGTACCTCGACGGCGGATTCGGGGTTGGGAAAACCCATTTGCTGGCCGCGAGTTTCAATGCGGCCCCCGGAACCGTGCGCTATCTATCGTTCGCCGAGGCGATGAGCCTGCTGATCGTACGCGGTCGCGAACCGGCGATCGCGCTGCTGACCGCCGACCTGGTGTGCCTCGATGAATTCGAATTGGATGATCCGACCAATACGCGACTGGCCGATCTGCTGGTCACTGGATTGATGGCGCGCGGCGCGCGAATCCTCACCACCAGCAACACGGTGCCTGGAGAACTGGGCCAAGGCCGGATGGCGATCGATCTGTTTCGTACCCAGCTGGCGCGCATCGAAGAATAGTTTTGCAGCATCCATGTCCCGGGCAGCGACTGGCGGCGCAAGCAGCTCGCCTGCAATCAGGTTTTGTCGCAGTGGAATCAAGCGGTTGAACCGCTCAACGGTGACGGCTGCGTCACGGTCGCTGCTGAGCAGCTCGACGGCTGGCTCGCGAACATCCCGGTGATCAACCTCCGCCGGCTCGCCGCGATGCTCACCGGGCTGACGCTCACCGAGGTGCAGCCCTTCACCAATCAACTTGCCGCCCTACGTTTCGTCCACCTGATCGACAAATTGTACGACTTCGGCGTCAGCCTGCGCGTACGCAGCTCAACCAGCATCGCCGACCTGTTTCCTGCCGAACACTGCACCGCGGCATTCGCAAAAAAATATCGGCGCTGCGAATCGCGTTTGACGGAATTGTGTTCGTAGCTTTTTTAATCTAAAAGCGCCCATTTCGCTCGCTGCTTTTCGTCGTAGCATTTTCTCCAACGCCGTCAGACGACCGCGGTTGCCATCGTCGCAAGATCTTGGCAGGCGAGGAAAGTCCGGGCTCCGTAGGGTGCGGTGGCTGTCAAATGCAGCCGTCTTCTGTGATGAGAGGATAGGGATAGTACAACAGAAAGTATACCGCCTCGGCGGCGCAAGCCGTCGCGGTAAGGGTGAAATGGTGGAGTAAGAGCCCACCGGGCGAGCCGCGAGGTGAGCCGCATTGAAAACCCCACCGGGAGCAAGCCCAGATGTCCGGGATGCGCGCAAGCGCCGGGTGCGACCCGCACCCGAGACCGGCGAATCGGGCGCTAGAGCACTGGCGGCAACGCCAGAGCGAAGAGAAATGGTCGTCCACGACAGGACCCGGCTTATCGACGGCCTTCATCACCACGCACCCCGGCCGCAAGGTCGGGGTGCGTGCTTTCAGCCTTCAGCAACCCCAAAAAAATGACGGTTTGCCCAATCGCTAGTCGAACAACTCAGGCGCATGCTTCTTCGGCTCAATCGGGGCCTGATCTAGTTTTTCCGGCCCATTCTGTGCTTGCAGCTCACGCTGGGCCCGACGTTCGGCGAGAATCTTGGCCCCTCGCGCTTCCTCATGCAGCGTCAGGGGTTTGCCCTCGCGCTCTGCAGGTTTGCCATCGAACCGTTCGCCAAACGCGCCGAGATTAAATTGCGCGAGCATGCCGCGCAGGATCTGGATGTCGGGCTCGGCGAGATGGAGTCGGGCGATGAATTTGCAAAACAGCGGCCAATAGCGTTGCGGCTCGGTGCGCCGGAAATACTGGAATCGCGCCATCGTCGCGAACCAGTATTCCATCAGGTGCTCGACCATCGCCCGCGGGGCAGCGATCGGGATGTCGAATGCCGGCGGCGGAACACTGGCGGTGGCGACCACATAAAGGGTGATCGCCACCGCATTGGCGAGATTGTAGCTGAGGTTTTGGCCAAAGGTGTCGAGATGGATCCACGCTTGGCAGGCCCGCAATTCGACATCATTGAGGCCCTCGGCCTCATTGCCGAAGACCAAGGCGAACCGCGCCACCGGACGTCGGGCGAGCAATTCGGGAACCCGCTCGGCACGCACATGCGGCCCAAGTTCGGCAACCCGGAAATCGCCACTGGTGCCGATCACATAGCCGCAGTCGGCAGTCGCCTCCTCAACCGTGGCGAAGACCGGGGCGGCGAGCATCAAGTCCTTGGAATGGGTACTGAATTTACGCGCGTCCGGACAATCGATCTCGCATTGAGGATTGACCAGCCGCAGTTCGGTCACCCCGAGATTGCCGCACAATCGCGCAACCATGCCCAGGTTGATCGGGCCCTGGGTGCGCACCAAAACGACACAGCAGGTCGACAACACGGTCGGCGGTGGCGGCTGGTTCGGTCGGTCAGTGGGCGCGCCAGGGGGCGGATTAGGCATGAGGTGCGGTCTCGATTTTTTACGGTCGGATCCGAATGATGTCCATCGGGCTGCGGCGTCATCAGCCGCTCACGATGCTTCGAGCATCGCGCCCCCGCATAGGCAATCGCCATAAAAATACGCGGGTCGTGGGATGACCACGACCCGCCAATCATCTGGTAGCGCTGGGGGGAATCGAACCCTCGACCTAAGGCTTATGAAGCCTCCGCTCTAACCGCTGAGCTACAGCGCCGTGTGGGCGCGACACATTATGGCACACCCTGGCGTGGCAAGAGCGGTCTCGCGCTGTGTTCGGCTTTCAATCGCCGACGAAAATAGCGGTCCAACAACGACGGCCACAGGGTGGCCAGCGATAAACCCCAACGACTGAGGCGATGTGGCCAGACTTCGGGCCGCGGTCTGACGATCGCCGCGATGATCCGGCGAGCGACGAGCTCGGCGCTCTGCCGCGGCTCGCGGGCGCCATTTTTCCACCCAACAGCAATCGAGGTGAATTCGGTGTCGGTGGCGATCGGATGGACACTGGTCACCGCGATGGCGTCCTCTGCCAGCTCAACCCGTAAAGCCTCGGCAACGGACAATTGCGCGGCTTTGGTCGCGGAATACGCGCCCCCGGCTGGCCGTCCGCGCCGGGCCAACGCTGAGCTGACGATCACGATCTGACCACGCCAGCCATCGCGCACCGGACGCTGGCGCAGCTGCGGCACGGCGGCCACGATGCAGGCCGTCGTGCCCAGAAGATTGGTCTTCAGCAGGTCGAGCCATTCCGCAGCGGTGGTGTCGCAGATAGTGCGCGCCAGGCCATAGCCCGCATTGCAGATCACCGTGTCGGCCTCGGGCACCGCCGCGAGCAACGCGCTACACGCCGCCGGATCCGTCACGTCGGTCTCGATCACGCGGGATCCGGGCAGCTCGCGAGCCAGCGCCTGCAAGCGCTCAAGCCGCCGCGCGGCCAACACCACGTGTGCCCCGGAAGCGTGCAAAGCCCGGGCCAACGCCGCGCCAATGCCCGAGGAGGCCCCGGTGATCACAACGGTCATTCCCTTCAGTTCGCGCATAAGCTTTGAGAATCACGGTGGATGGCTGGTGTCCATGGTGACCCGGCTAAACTCACCTCCATGCGTTGGCAGACCGCTATCGTGATCGTGGGCGTGGCGGTCGCCGTCTTCGGACTGACCGGAGGCGATGATTCGTATCCCGTGGTGCCGGCGACGCTCGGCACGCCGGATCCGACGCGCATCCGCTGGCCCGATGATGAACCAGCGACCGCGGCTCAGATTGAGCTGGGCAGGCATCTTTTTTTCGATCCGCGTCTATCTGCGTCGAAAACCATTTCATGTGCGTCATGCCATGATCCCGACCAGGGTTTCAGCGATGGCATGGCCAAAGGTCTTGGCGCGTCAGGGGAGCGCTTGGCGAGGAATACCCCTGGCCTCAGCAACGTTGGTTTCGGAACGCTTTTTTTCTGGGATGGGCGGGCTGATTCGCTCGAACAGCAAGCCCTGGGGCCGATCACCAACCTTCAGGAAATGGCGCTGCCCAGTGAGGCGATCGTGCCTCGCCTGCAAACCGTCCCCGGCTATCGCGACGGCTTCGCCCGCGCCTACGACGACGGATTAAATCTCACCAATGTGACCCGCGCCCTGGCCGCATTTGAGCGCACCCTGATCAGCCGCGACAGTCCGTTCGACCGCTACGCCGCGGGAGAGCGCGAAGCCCTCAGCCCCGAAGCGCGGCGCGGCTTGTCACTCTTCGTTGGTGAAGCCAACTGCATCGCCTGCCACCGTGGCCCAAACTTCACCAACGACGCGTTCCACAATGTCGGTTTGGCGGATCAGCGCGACCCCGGCCGGTCGGCGATTGTAGCTGGTGCCTCGTTGCAGGCTGCCTTCAAAACCCCCTCTCTGCGCAATGTCGCCCTGACCGCTCCCTACTTTCACGATGGCTCGATTCAGACACTGGAAGAAGTGATCCGTATGTATGAAAAAGGTGGCCTCGCTCATCCCCGGGATCCGCTGCTGAAACCCATCGGACTGACCGCCAGCGAACAACGCGATCTCGTGGCGTTCCTCCATGGACTCACGTCACCGATCACGGTCACCCGTCCGCCAGCTTTCCCAGATGCAACAATGCAAGGTGCACCGTGAGCCGAGTGCCCCTGCTATTGCTCTCCCTCGTGGTTTTTCACCTAGCGCCTGCGTCTTCAGCGGCCGCCGCAACGATCGAGGCTACCGTGCGTTTTACGCGCGCTGCGCCTCCGGCGGTTTTACTGTGGCTGCCGGGAACCGGACCCTGGAAACCTGCGGCTGAAGTAGGGCCGACCACCGTAGAACAACTCGCCGAGACCTTCACGCCGACGATCGCGGTGGTCCCACCCGGCGGGAAAGTGGCATTTCACAATGGCGATCCGCAACAACACAATGTCTTCGCTCTCGATGCCACCTTGGGCATCGACACCGACCTCGGTCTGGGAGCACCAGATTCGACGCTGATGTTGACCACCTCGTGGCCAGCGGGAAGCGTCGTCAAACATGGCTGCAAAATCCATCCCCAGATGCAATTATGGATCGCTGTCCTCGACACGCCTTTTTATGCGGTCAGTGACATTCCCGACGGCACTCTTGAAGCCGTGATGCGAGTGACCTATCCATCGTCGACAACCGCGGTGCCGCTCACAAGCGTCACGCTCTGGGCCCCGCGTTGCGAAACCCTGACCGTGAAAATCCCCAGTGAACTCACACCGATCATCCGCAAAGGAAAGACCGTCGGTACGTTAAGCGTGCGCGAGCTGCCGTGATCAACACGGCAGCTCGTCTGTAAAAAAATCTCCTCAATTAAAATGAGTCGAAGACCTTGCTCAGGCGAGGATCCTTAGTCAACGCTACGGGAGTGATCATCAGTCGGTCCACCGGTACCGGACCCTCTTCGAACTTCAAAATCGTTTTCTCGAATGGTCGCCAGTTCAAATCGCCAAGGCGGTCCAATACGCCGATCTTGAGCTCCATACCGCGCTCAAAAGCACGGTAGATCAACTCTGAACAGTAGATCTTCTCATCATCAAAGTCATATTTCAGATCATACGGTTTACCCAGCATCTCTTGAGCTGAGCGAATCACCTGATCAACCTGGATCTCAGTCATCGGCAGGCGATAAACCGCAATTCCCGCTCCGGATCCACGCCGCATCCAGGTGAACAGCGGCGTCAGATGGACGGTCCCCAGACTTTCGATGACCATCCATTGACCTTCCACCTTGGTGAGCAACCCACAGTGGGATAGATGACTATGGGTAATCCCGGATATGGCCGTAACCAATTCATTTGGCGGCAACGATTGGAATATCAGATCTCCACGCATCGGCTCATAGAAGAATACGTCTTTGCCCAAGGTGCGGAAAACATAGGCGAGTAAAATCACCATCACCATCGGCATCAAGAACAGGATCGCCGTGTGCTTGGTGAATATTCGCATGGTTTTTCCTCTGACCGGTCGCCTAAGGCCGCAACGGCGAAACCTTCGCCTGCGATGCAGCCTTTTCCGAAACCGCTTTAAGCTTGGCTAATCCAACTTCAAAATCCTTGCCGAGAACCGAATCCACCCTGACAAAAAGACCGACGGCTTTGTTCATGAATGAATTCGAGCCGGTCATGGTCCAGGTGACCGTGGTGCCGACCACGGTTTCACCCAGACCAATCCTGTCCACCTGCTGACGCAAGATGGGGACGATATCGAACGTTGCCCGATTGGTCGCATGCGATGGTTCGATGAAAGCCAGATCAAGGCCTACGAATTCAGGCTCGCGCACATCGGTGATCGTCAT
>JANYGY010000281.1 GCA_025362255.1 Planctomycetales bacterium | reverse complement strand
TTGCTGAATGGAGACAAAAGTATCGGTGTTCACCGCCGCATAGGCATTGAGCGGCGAGCGGATGTAGCCCTGCTCCTTGATGATTTCCATGTAGCCTTCAACCACAATCTCATCTGCCCGTCCGCTCGCTGCCCGGCGGAGGATTTCGCAGATCAGGTCTGCCTTCTTCTGCCATTTCACATCGCGGACTTCCAACTTTTCAGCTTCGGCCTGAAGATCGGGAAGTTTGCGATTCAGATAGTCATCAAGAACTAATTTGATTGCTGGACGATTGTCGTTCGCCTGTTGGTTGCCGTTCGCTTGTTGGCTGCCGTTGGCAAAGCCCGCACCCGACTGATTCGGTTGCTGACCGCCATTGTTCGGATTCAGCCCACGTTGGTCATTGGTCTGACCATGGCGATTGAACCCTTGGCGATCGCCTCGTTGATCCCGCGCAGGATCCCGAGACTGGTCGCGGCCGTTATTGTCGCGGCTGTTGTTGTCTCGACTGTTGTTGTCTCGACTGTTATTGTCCCGAATAGGGTCCCGACCCGCGTCCCTGAACGATCCACGTTGGTCGTTGGGTCGTGAACTGTCTTCGTTGTGATTGCCCGCGTCCTGCTCAGCAGAGGACTCTGAACTGTCGTCGGCCTCGTTTTGATTGGTGCTGCTAGATTGGTCATCGGGCTGAATCTGTTGTCGAGCCGGCGCCGATTTTTTGAGTTGAGCAAGATCCAAACCGATTTGACGAGCGAGAATAGTCTTCGCATAACCGGCGAGCAGGGCCGGATCCCCACTATTGTCGACGGCCAATTGACAGGCCTTCCGCCGGCCATCGGCATTGCCGAGGGCCGTTTCACGGCGCTGCAATTCGAGTTCGTCCCAACCACGTTCGGCGACGCGGGCGGTGCGCGCTTCGCGAGAGGCCTTCATGTAGATGCAGGTGGTGCACAGGTCGCCGAGACCCATCTCATGCAGCAAGCCGGCATCAACCACAACAAACGGAAGATGTTTGGCGACCAGCGCACGGGTCCGGCTGGCGAGTTTCGGATGCACGACGCTGTTGAGCTTGGCGGTCGCTTCAGCGCTGCTGAAAGCGAGTGCGGCAAGTGCACGGCGATCTATCTCGCCATCCTCATTGAGGATCTCATCACCGAAAGCCACGACGAGATCGCGTTTCATCCGCGGTGAATCGAGCAGTTCGTGACCGAGCTTGTCGACATCGATGACCGTACCGCCAAGCGCACCTAGTTGCCGGGCGAGCGAACTTTTACCCGCTCCTGGCTCACCGGTGACGCCGATCACTACGCGTTTGTCGGCCGGTACGGCAAATGCCGGATCGGCGGCTTGCGAGCCCGCGCGCACGGCTTCGGTCGGCGCATCGTCGGGCATCTCGGGCAATGCCGATTCACGTTCGCTGACGATGGGCTGCGCCAGCTTCGGTTCCTTCGGCTCTCTGGGCTCTCTGGGTTCCCTGGCAAGCCTTGGCTCTTTGGGCTCTTTGGGCTCTTTGGGCTCTTTCAGGTCTTTAGACTCTTTTGGGTCTTTGACCGCTTTAGGCGGCCGGCCGCGCGGGCGCTTGGATTTCTGGTCTTCGGGATCTTTGATCATGGGTCTCTTCGGGGTTGGCAGATGATCACCGCGCATCCGGCACCGTGCCGGGCGATGGTGGTCATCTGCCTCAACTGACTTCGAGCCAGGTGCGGCCGATGCGGGCATCGGCAATGAGGGGGATGGAAAGTTTCCAGGCGCCAGTCATGGCGTCGGTGAGGGCAGAGGCCGCAATGTCAGCGGTGGCTTCATCAGCCTCGACCAGCAGTTCGTCATGGATTTGCAACACGATGAAGGCTTTGGCGGGCAGCATCTGCTGGGCGCGGATCATCGCTACTTTGATCAAGTCGGCAGCGCTGCCTTGGATGGTAGAGTTGAGCGCCAGACGTTCGCCTTGCAGGCGCTCGTTGCGATTCCCGCTGGTGAGTTGCGGCAGGTGGCGCCGACGTCCGGCCATGGTCGACGCATAACCGCGCATCGCAGCTTCTTCGACGGTACGATTGATGAAGGCTTTGACCGAACTGAAGCGTGCAAAGTAGTCCTCGATGAATCGGCTCGCCTCGCCGCGGGGTATGCCGAGCTGGCTTGAGAGGCCGAAGGCAGTCTGGCCATAGATGATCCCGAAGTTCACAGCTTTGGCGGCGTTGCGTTGCGCCGGAGTGACTGCGGCTTCATCGCAATGATTGACCTGGGCTGCGACAAACCGGTGGATGTCGGCATTCTGCATGAATGCGGCGATCAACGTCGGATCCTCGCTGAGGTGGGCGAGCACACGCAGTTCGACCTGACTATAATCCGCCGCGATCAGCACGCGACCCGGCCCAGCGATGAAGGCAGCACGCATCTCGCGCCCGACGTCACGGCGCTTGGGAATATTCTGCAGATTCGGCTGATCACTCGACAGCCGCCCGGTCTCGGTGCCGGTTTGCTTGAAATGAGTATGGATCCGGTGGGTGACCGGATTGATATGCTCAGGCAATTTGGTGAGGTAGGTTCCGATCAGCTTCGAGAGTGATCGCCATTGCAGCAACAGGTCGGGCAATTCATGGTATTGGCGCAGGGCCTCCAAGACCGAAGCATCAGTCGACGGTCCACTTTTGGTCGAGGTGATGACCGGCAGCTTCAGCCGTTCAAACAGAACCTGGGCAACCTGCTTGGGACTTGCCGGATTGAAATCCGAACCGGTATGCCGATGGATGTCGATCTGGACCTGGTCTAGATACTGTTGCAGATGGATTTGAGTATCCGTCAGCACCTGGCGGTCGACCCCGATGCCGGCATGTTCGATCGCGGCCAACACCCGGCTGATCGGCAATTCCTGTTCGCGATAAACAGTAAGCAGATTCTGTTCGCCTAATTTCGCCTCAAGGACCTGCGCCAATCGCCACGTACATTGGGCATCTTCACAGGCGTAGCGCTGGACCACCGCCAGCGGAGCCGAGTCCATGGTCTGCCCGGCCTTGAGATCGATCACCGCTGAAGTTGGAATCTTGACCACGCCGAGAAAAGAGTGCGACAGAAAGTCGAGCCCGTGGCTTTCGCGACCCGGATCGAGCAGCCAGCTCGCCAGCATCGGATCACCATCGTAGCCCGCGACGGCAATTCCGTGGTGGAGGAAAATACGTTCGTCGAACTTGGCATTCTGCCCGATCTTGCGGACCTGGGCATCTTCAAGCAGCGGTTTGAGCACTGAGCGCAATTCGCTCCACGGCGTGCAGGCGTGATCCGGTGCACGCACCGGCAGATAGGCGGCCGCCGTCGGACTCGGCTGGCCATAGGCGAAGCTGATTCCGACCAGATCAGCGAGATGCGGGTCCAGCCCGGTAGTCTCGGTGTCGATCGCAAAGCGCCCGGCAGCGCGCAATTCCTCGACAAATGTCGGCAACTCGGCCAGAGTCAGCAGACGATAGGGTTCATCGTTTGAGGGCGGTGAATCAAGCGTCGAGCCCGTCACGACCGGTGTCGCGACCGCTAGGGATGGGTCTCCCGCGTGAGAGGCGATGGCAGTCGGCGAAGGCACCGGGGCGACGCCTTTGCTGAATTTGGCCAGCGATAATCCGAAGTCGGCATAGACCTGGGCATCAATGGGTCTGGTGCGATCGATCGCCAATGACTCTATCGCAGGCAAGTCAGGGACGGTGATCAGCGTGATCATCTGGCGAGTGTGCGCCGCCAGGGGGATGAAATCCCGGACCCGGTCCTGCAATTTGCCTTTGATCGAATCGACGTTGGCCAGCACCGCCGCTAGACTGCCAAATTCAGCGAGAAGTTTCGCTGCCGTTTTTGGTCCCACCCCATGCATGCCGCGCACATTGTCGGCGCTGTCGCCGATCATGCACAGATAGTCGACGACCTGGTCAGGACGCAGACCCTTTTCGATCATCAATTCAGGAGGTCCGCGACGTATCCCCTTGCCCGGATCCCAGGTGCTGACCCGCTCGGATAGCACCTGATCGACGTCTTTGTCGCGAGTCAGCATGCGGACGTCGTAACCTGCTGCCGACGCCTGGATGGCATAGGTCGCCAACACGTCATCGGCCTCAAAGCCGTCGCGCGCCATGGCCGGGCATCCGGTCGCCGCGAGCAATCTCATGACATCCGGCAATTGAGCGGATAACGATTCCGGAGTCGGGTCGCGGTGCGCTTTATATTCCGCATCGAGGTCATTGCGAAAACTGCGGGCAGTATCAAAAACCGCGATCCAATGCGTGATTTCTTGATTATTCTTCAGATCGCGAAGCAGATTCGCGAAAGCGTAGGTGACGCCGGTCGGCCGGCCTCCGGGACCCGTGAGGGGAGGCATGCCGAAGAAAAACCGGTAGGCGTAATAATGGCCGTCGATTATGGCCAGGATGGGTGGCGGCATCAGAAGGACGCGGTGGCGTCCGGCTCGTATTCAGGGTTGATCTGGGAGAGAGAAGATAACGACCGCAACCGGCGGCAGGCAGTTATCCACTCACGCATGCACTCAAGTCATCTCAGCTCATGACGCCTCGCAGGGCATCGTCATGACGCGCTGAGTATCTGCCGTGAGTCGAGGTGTCAATGTTCAGCAATCAATTGGGTCTGATGGTCTGGTTGACGTCATGAAGTTGAGCTTCGCACGTCCTGTTTTTTTTGCTTCGCGCTTGGACGTTGGCCTTGTCGCCCGACTGCGAGTTGCCAAGACACCTCCATGTCTGATATATCTGAACTGGCGACGTTGATTCCGGCAGATCGGGTGATCGGCCTGACCCTCGTCGATGGAGTCATTCTCGCTGGCCGCGCTCAGGTATTGTCAGGAGGTTGGCTGCGCCTGATCGGCAACGCCGATGACCGCCTGATCAACCTCGCGCACGTGGTGATGATCGACCTCAATCGCGGGCGTCTCGACCAAGGCCCATCAGGCGTGGACGAAGCGCTGCCACGGCCCAGATCGAAAGACACTCCGGTCAAGGTTGGCAGCAAAGTTCCCGCCCGCCCGTGGACCGATGGTGATCTCAAAGCGTTGGCCGACGCGATGCTCGATGGTGGGCAGGACGCGGAATTGGCTGAGCGCTTCCACCGCACCCGTTCGCAAGTCAGGGACCTGCGTCAGGGCTTCGAGTGCAATCGCGGCAACTTGGTTGAAGACCAGATTTCACCGGCTGCGGTCGCCTGGATCCACCGCTGGCGAAGAGTGCTCAGCGGCGGATAGATTCTGTTTTCGGGTATTCGGTCCACAGCGCCACGTTAAGGCTCGACCACTGGGAGCGCCGACGTCACCGTCTGCATCGGGTGTTTCAAGCCGACGAGGACGTCGGCAAGCCCAGGAAACAGCCAGCCTATAGCCCTAGACTCCGCTGAGTTTGCGGATGCGTTGCTGAAGGCCGGCGTTGTCGGCTTTCAGGCGGCCATTTTCATCACGCAGGCCGGTCGACTTGGTGCGCTCCTCGTGCAAGGTCTTTTCGACCTGCTCGCGGATCGTCAGCATTTCCTTGCGCAATTGATCGCACTGCGTGTTCAACTCATCGACGCGGGATGTGCTTTCGGCGAGATCGGCCTCCATCGTGCGCTTCTGTTCGCGCAGCAGATCGCGATCAGCTTGGGCGCGTTTGAGTTCGGCGCCGACGTTCGAATGCCGACCGGTCGCGCCGGCAGCAATTCCGCTTTGCGCTTCAAGGTCGCTGATCGTGCGGTGCGCCTGGGACAGTTGCTGGGTCAAGGTCTGCACCTGGGCTTCGAGTCCGGTATGATCCGCCCGGCGGTCGGCGATGTCATCGAGTTCGCGCTCCTTCTGCTGAATCAGCAGATCACGTTCCTCGACCCGTTTGTTGAATTCTTCGCGCAGACGCTTGAGGCGAGCTTCGGCAGCTTCGGATTTTTCGCGCAACTCGACCAATTCGGCATCACGTGCCTTGGTGGACTCGCGTTCGACGGCGAGCTCTTTGCGCGACAGCAGCAGATCTTCGCGCAGGCCTTCGGCAGAGGCACCCCCGCGGGCATGGAATTCGGCGACTTCCGCCTGGGCGTGGTTGAGTTGCTTATCGAGGTTGGCGATCCGCACCCGGAAACCTTCGATTTCAGCCGTGCGCAGGGCCAATTCGTCAGCTTGCGCGAGTTGCCGCTCGCTGGCCTGATCCAGGTCGGCGCGCGCTGCAGCCACGCTCTTGGCGGCGGTTTCGGCAGCCTGTTGCACCCGATTCAACTCACTGCGCAACGTCGCCGCATGGGCCTCGGTGGCGGTGTGCAGTGAACGGGCGGCAGTCAATTCCTTGCGTACCCCGGCCAGCTCGCTGGTGTGGCGACCTGTGGCTGACGCCTTGTCGGCCAATTCTTGCTTAAGACGGACGTGATCGGCTTCAGCGCGGGTGAGAGCCGCGCTGGTGGCCAGGTGGCGATCCGCCAGGGCGGTCGCCACGCGAGCACCGTAAGCCGCGATCTGCTGCGACACATCAGCCGGGACATCGATGTCTTCTTCGCCCTCGGCGGGCAATTGCGATAGCGCCAATTCCAGATCGATACGCACGTCTTCGGCTTCGGCAGGCAACGACAGAGCGGCTTTGGAGAGCGATTCTGCGAGATGCCGATTCGCTGACTCGGCGGCGGCGGCGCGCGATTCAATAGTCGCCAAGCGGCTGCAATTGTCTTCGTAGGCTTCGCGCAGGTCACGCAGCTCGACCTCACGCACATCGCGGGTCGACGTCAGCGCACTGATGATTTCCTTACCATTGAGCGCCATCTCATCGCGCTCGGCCTGCAAGCTGTGTTTGCGATTCGCGAGGTGGCTCAAAGCCTGGTTCAGAATCTGCAACAGGTCACTGGGCATCGGCTCGCCCGGGCGCATCTGCTCGATCGCCCATTCCAGCTGACTGACGGATTGCGCCAGATCGGCATCGTCTTTGCCGGCCTGAATGATCGCCAAGGCGACCACCCGCTGAGTTTCCGCGAGGGTCTTCCTGGCTTCGCTGACTTCCGTGCGCAGCCGTTCGCTGTCGCGCCCGAGTCGGGAATAATCCGCAGTGAGGCTTTGCTGACGCTGGGCGAGCGCCGACACCGTCTTGCCCAATTGGTGATGCAGGTCGTCAGTCGCATCGTCGTCGAGTGCCACGGACAAGTCCGAGCTGACTCCCACCAGCTGTCCGTCCTGTTTGGCGACCTCGAGCAATTCACCAGCAAGAACGCGATCGGTGCGGATGCGATCGGCGTGGCGCAATTCCAGGGCGCGGGTCTTGGCGCTGGCTTCGGTGGCGTCAGCGCGAGCGGCGTCGGAGTCTTCCTGGGCGATGCGCACCTGGGCCAATGCCTGATCGAGCTCGCGGCGCATGTGTTCAACGCGCGCCACGGCGGTGGCGGCCTGTTCGGCGGCGGTGGCGGCGGCTTCTTGATGAAGCGCGGCTTCACGCGTCAAACGCGCACCCTCGACTCGTTGCTGTTCAGCAGCGGATTCGTGGTCACCCGCCTGGGCCCGCAGGTGATCGGCAGTCGTCCGGGCCTGGACCAGTTCGCGTTCAAGGTCGCGTTTGCGATTGGTGAGTTCAGCCACCGCCTCGGAAACCTGTTCGGCGTAGCCGTGTTCGAGGGGCTGAGCAGCGTCAAGCCCCAGCGCCAGATCGGCTGCGGTATCAGCGAGCTGTTCGTCGCCACGCGCGGCATCCACCACCGCCCGGGCGATCGCCCGCTGATGCGCGGCTGTGGTGGCCTCGATCGCCAGCCGTTGGCTGGCGAGGGCGCTGTCCATCTCGAATTGCTTGGCTTGGAGAGCGGCCTCACGTTTGCGCAGGTCGGCCTGGACTTGGGCCAGTTCGGCCTGCACCTGTTTGCGCTCGTCTTGAGCTTGCTTGCGCTCAGCCAAAGATTTTTTGCGTTCGGATTCAGCGTGATCCAGTTGCTTACGCAGCTCAGCCAGCTCGGCTGCCCCAGCCTGGGCCTGCTTGCGCTCGACTTGAAATTGGGCGCGCTCCTCGTCAGTTTTTTTGCGCTCCGCTTCAGCTTGTTTGCGCTCCGCTTCAGCTTGCTGTTTGCGCTCCGCTTCCACTTGTTTGCTCACCGTTTGAGCGTGATCGAGTTGCGCTTGCAACCGTGACAGCTCGGCGGCATGAGCGGCCGTTTCAGCGGGCGAGATCGCAGAGAATTGTTCGACCGCGGCGATCCGCACTTCGCTGGTGACATCGTCATCGGTGAACACCGCGGCGACATGCGCCGGGGCTTTTGCCGCGAGTGCATCAAGCAGCCGGCGATGCTCATCGCGCACCAATTCAAGTTCGATCTCGGTGTCGTTGCGGGCGTTGTCGGCTTCTTCGGCGAGATTCTGCAAGGCCGAGATGCGCTGGCGATTGCGCGCCAATTCGGTAGCGAGTTCGCGGGCGACCGCGGTCGCGCCAGCGATGACTTCGGCGGCGTCTCCATCGGCATCGGGCAAGGCGCTGATTAAGTGCGGTTGGCCGCCCGTGGCTTGGGCGATCGTTTCGTCGAGGGCTTCGGCTTCGGCCCGGGCCCCGGCGAGCGCTTCGATCAAGCCGCTGACCGGCGCGGCGACATCCATGGCATGCAGATTGCCGGCCTTGACCTGGGTCAGCAGGTCGAGGTCCTGTTCCAGCGACCGCTGATCCCCACTGGCGTCACCAAGCTTGCCGGTGATCGAGCGCAGTTTTTCGAGATCAACGCTGAGGGTCTTGATGACCAGCGCGCCTACATCGAAATCGTGATAGAAGCCTTCGTCATTGGAGGCGTCATCGGCGACCGGATTATGCTCTTGGTGGCGTCCAGCATAATACTGGGCATCAAGCCCGAGGACGCCTTCGACCAGCGCGTTCGAGCGCAGCATCTGATTGCGCACCGCGTCGCGCAGGTGGTCTTTTTCTGCAATCGTCGACGACAGCAGATTGAGTTTTTCCTGGAGCTGATCCTGCAGTTCGTACGCATCCTGCTGCAGGTCGCTGTTGAGGTTCTCGACTTCTTCGAGGCGGGCCTTGAGCGCGCGCAGCGCTTCATCCAGCCCGGTCTGATCGCCCTGGTTGGCGGAGATCTGCTCCATCACCTGAGCGAGCTCGGCCTGGATCCGCGTGCGTTCGCCTTCGGCGGCCTGTTCGCGTTGGATGCGCCGCGCCAATTCTTCTTGGGTGCGACGCAGCAGTTCTTCTTTTTCCTGGTCGGAAAAGGAATCCTGCTTGGAGGCGAGATGCTGGTTGAGCAGGGCGAGGATCCACGCCATCAGCTTGCGCTCGGACAGGACCTTGACCTTTTTGCTCTGGCCCTGGCGCCGGACGAGTTCGGCAGCCGTGGTGTTCTCTGCCATCTGCGATAACGACGATGCGAGATCGATGTCCGAGATGACCTGTTCGTTGGCCATGACCAGTCCTTGCATCACCCGTGATTGGGTGATCAGGCAAGGTTGGATTCCACCTCGCTGAAAACACTCAGGGAGCCGCGGCGAGGGGGTGGCGATGTGATACACCGAGGTGTTGAAAACAGCCAAAAACCGGGCCTAGCGCCATAAAAAAAACGACCCCCGGCACCGATGCCGGGGGTCGTTTCACAGTCGTAACAACCGAAATGGTTACTTATTGGCTTTGCCGAAATACTCTTTCGAGCCCTTCGGATCCGCCTTCATCGTCGACTTGCCTTCGCTCCAGTTGGCAGGGCAGACCTCGCCATGTTTGGCGACATACTGGAACGCCTTGATGACGCGCAGGGTCTCGTCGGTCGAGCGGCCAACCGGCAGGTCGTGGACCGTTGCGGCGGCGACTTTGCCTTCGGGATTGATGATGAACAAACCGCGCAGGGCGACGCCGCCTTCTTCAATCAAAACGCCATAATCGCGGGCGATCGACTTGGTCAGATCGGCTACCAAGGGATAGGTCAGGCCGGACAAGCCGCCTTCTTTGCGCGGGGTGTTGATCCACGCGAGGTGGGTGAATTCGCTGTCGACCGACACGCCGAGCACCTGGGCGCCGACCTTGTCGAACTCAGCCTTGGCGTCGGAAAACGCAAGGATTTCAGTCGGACAAACGAAGGTGAAATCGAGCGGGTAGAAGAACAGGACGACCCACTTGCCCTTATAGTCGGACAGCTTGATGTCCTTGAAGGAGCCATCGGGGAGGACGGCCTTAGCCTTGAAATCGGGGGCGGACTTTTGG
>JANYGY010000257.1 GCA_025362255.1 Planctomycetales bacterium | reverse complement strand
GCCGCGCCAGCGACGGCGCCACCGATGGACCATCGGGCGCAGTGAATCCTTAAGCGTGCCCCAGATGAGTCCGGGTCGCACGACGCACAGGCACACGATCCCTACCAAGCAGGCGGTCTTTAACGTCAGGGCTGATGGGCGACCGAGCCCATGCTCAGCCGCGATTTTCATCTGCCCTGGCGGCTGGTCGGCGAGTCCGCTGACGCCCCATTCGGCACTGATCAACGCGGCCCGCACTGCGTGGTACCGTGCCTGAGCCGGTCCGCCGTTGAGCCGCTCCATGGCATGCAGGATCAGCCCAAAATGATAGATGCACCACGCCGCCAGGATCATCGGCCACTGCCCGCCGCACCTCAATATTCCGGTCAGGTGACGGCGAATCTGGCCCAATGACTCGACGATCTTCGCCTCAAGCTGACGGTCATCTATCTGACCACCTTCGATCCTGACGTACGCGCTGACCGCCTCCATGTAGCTGCTGGCGGACGCGTGCGTGAAATGATGGACACAGCAATCGTCGGCATACGGGATGGTGGCGATGCGTGCCGGATCAGTTGCTGAGAAATTGGCGTGAATCCGCTTGGTGAGCACGGCACGTTTTCGATGCACGAGGAACGGATAATACGATACTGACCACGGTGATGTCGGATGGTACCCGCCAAATGAATACATCCTGCGCGGAATACAGATCACATCTATGTCCTCACTGGCTCTACCCAGAAGTTCTATTGCTGCCGAAATGATCTTTCGCGTAGGAACTTCAGAACAGGTGACGACGAATATCCAATCATTTTCCGCGTGGCTGAAGTAGGCCGCCACATCATCGTCACCCTGTTCGGTGAATGGGAAATTGACGACTTTCACTCGCGGCCCATGACTCGCGCAGATGTCGGCAGTCCGATCCGTGGAACTCTTGTTGATCACCAGTACTTCGTCCGCCCAGCAGAGTGCATGGGCCAGCACATGCCAAATGCGCAATTCCTCGTTGTAGCAAGAAAGTGCGCAGGTGATCTTCACTTGGGTTGGGGGCAGAAGCATTGGGACTGCTACCATTAAAGGAGTAGAAAGGGACAAGTCGAGGCTGGAAAGGCATACCACCTAAAGAAGCTTCCTCCTCCCCTTCAGGGATCAGCCCTTACCCAGTGGAAAATACGGATTATCGAAGTTGGATGGATTTTTTCGTAATTTTTCCAGGGGATTAAACAGACAAGGCTCCCCGGTTGGACGACTCACGAGTTTCCAGCTACCCTCGGTGTCCCATCTTGAATGAGGCACACTGAACCGTTGCATCACATGATGATGCACGGCACCGTAGCCCTACGTGTCCCGTCAGCGCCTCATCATCACCAACCAGCCCCCCGGATTCCGTGGCGTTGTCGGGGAGTTTTGGCGTTGTCGCGAAATCGCTTTGCTCTTGGCGCGCCGGGATTTCCTGGTTCGTTACAGGCGCAGCGTTGTCGGTTTCTGCTGGGTTCTGTTCAAGCCGGGGATGAACGCCCTGGTGCTGACTTTTGTTTTTGGCCACCTTGCCAAGCTGCCGGACCAGGGCGTGCCATATGCGGTATTGGTACTCTCGGCGGCTATCGCTTGGCAGTTCTTCACCGGGGTGCTGACGGAATCCGGGGGCAGCATCGTCAACAATGTGCCACTGGTGACCAAGGTCTACTTTCCACGAATGCTCCTGCCGCTTGCCACCCTGCCGGTAAACCTGATCGATCTGCTGCTCGGCCTTATACTTTTATGGCTGGTGATGGGGTGGACGGGATTCGTTCCCGGCTGGACCGCGCTCCTACTTCCACTGGCCGGCATCCCGCTGGTGCTGGTAGCCTACGGTGCGGGCCTGTGGGTCAGCGCGCTGCTCGCACGCTTCTACGACCTGAAGAATGTCATCCCGTACCTGCTGCAATTTGGAATGCTGGTGTCGCCAGTGGCCTTCTCGGCGGCGCTCGTGCCTGAGCGCTGGCGGTTGGTCTATGGACTCAATCCCCTAGTGGCCCCCCTTGAGTTGTTCCGCTGGTGTCTAATCGGCGATCGATATCAGCTAGACCCGATGATGGTTTTGCCGTCGGTGGGGATGGGGCTTTTGCTCTTCATCTCGGGGGTGTGGGCCTTCCGTCGGTTTGAACGGGAATTCGCTGATGTCCTCTGAGGCGACGGTCATCTCTGCCTGCGGGGTCTCAAAGCACTATCGCATTCGCAGCGGTCCGCCTATTTCATTGCATGAAACGCTTGGATTCTGGCTGCGGGGCCGACGTCCGCGCAGTCAATGGCACGAGTTCTGTGCGCTTCGCAACTTCGACCTAACGGTCAAAACTGGTGACAAGCTTGCTTTTTTGGGTAACAACGGCGCTGGAAAATCAACCTTTCTCAAGTTGATCTGCCGCATCACTCCTCCATCTTCCGGATTAATCACCCTACATGGCCGGGTAGCGAGCATGCTGGAGGTCGGCACTGGTTTTCACCCCGAACTATCCGGGCGGGACAACATCTTTTTGAATGGCGCTATTCTCGGATTATCACGGCGGCAGGTGCTCGATCGCTTCGACCGTATTTTGGCATTCGCCGACATTGGTGAATTTGCTGATACACCGGTCAAGCACTATTCTACCGGAATGTTCGTTCGCTTGGCATTCGCCGTCGCTGCGCACACCGATCCCGACATTCTGGTGATCGATGAGGTATTGGCTGTTGGAGATCAAGAATTCCGCGCCAAATGCGTAGCTCATTTATCCGGTCCTGATCAAGCAGAGCGGACGATGTTAATGGTTAGCCATGATCAGGAAATCTTACAACGGATAGCTACCCGAGGCATCGTGCTCGACCATGGGCGCAAGCTGTTCGATGGTCCGATCACCCAGGCACTGGAATTCCATCGCGCACACATGACGACGCCACCGCCGACGTAACGACGGCAGTCGTTTTATCATCACACCCGGGGCGGTTTCACGGGCGTGATGTGCCAGATGTCGTTGGCGTATTCGGCGATGGTGCGGTCGGTGGAGAATTTTCCTGAGGCAGCGGTGTTGAGGATCGAGGAGGTGGTCCAGGCGTCGAGGTCGCGGTAGTGGGTGGCGGCTTCTTGTTGGGCGCGGACGTAGTCGGCGAAGTCGGCGCAGACGAACCAGTAGTCGCCCCAGCTGGTGAGGGTGCCGAGGATGTCGTCGAAGATGCCGGGCTCGACTTGGTTGAAATGACCGCTGCGAATCAGTTCGATGACTCGTGACAAGGCCTGATCGCCGGCGATGACTTTGTCGGGATCATAGCCGGCGTTGCGCATGGCGACGATCTCGTCGGTGGTCTTGCCGAAGAGGAAGAAGTGGCCCTCGCCGAACTTCATGACTTCCTCGCGGATCTCGATGTTGGCTCCATCCAAAGTGCCAACCGTCAGCGCTCCGTTCATCATGAACTTCATGTTACCGGTGCCCGAGGCTTCCTTGCCGGCGGTTGATACTTGTTCAGATAGATCTGCTGCCGGACAGATCTTCTCCATCAGCGATACACGGTAGTCAGGAATATAAGCGACCTTGAGTCGATCGCCCACGGCCGGGTCGTTATTCACGACATCGGCAAGATTGTTGATGAATTTGATGATCGTTTTGGCCATCGCGTAACCGGGTGCGGCCTTACCGCCAAACAGCACCGCCCGTTTGGTCCACGCGACACCGTTTATCTCGGTCTCACCGCGCTTGATGCGGTCATAGAGATGGACCACATGCAGGGCGTTGAGCAATTGACGTTTGTACTCGTGGATGCGCTTCACCTGGATGTCGAACATCGCATCAAGCGGAAAGTCGACTTTGCAATCAGCCGAGATGATCGCAGCAAGCTCGCGCTTATTTGCCAATTTTGCCGCCGCCCATTCACGGCGGAATTCCTGGTCTTTGGCCATCGGCGCCAGTTTGGAAATCTGCGACAAGTCGGTGATCCAGCCGTCACCGATGATCCCGGTGATCAATTTCGTCATCCGTGGATTGGCCATCGCCATCCACCGCCGTTGGGTCACCCCATTGGTCTTATTGTTAAATTTCTGCGGCCACAGTTCGTTGAAATCATGGAACAGATCACTCTTTAAAAGTTGACTGTGCAGGGCCGCGACCCCGTTGACGCTGAACGCACCGACGATCGCGAGGTAGGCCATGCGGACGTGCGGGTCAGGCCCCTCTTCGATGATCGAGAGACGACGTTGCCGGTCACCGTCACCTGGCCAACGGTTGGCAACCTGGCGCATGAAGCGCGCATTGATCTCGAAAATAATTTCCAAAGGCCGCGGCAGCAGTTTGCGGAACAAAGCCACTGACCACTTCTCGAGGGCCTCGGGCAACAGGGTGTGATTGGTGTAGGCAAGACAGGCGGTGGTGATCTTCCACGCCTCGTCCCAGCCGAGCGCGTAGTCATCCATTAGCTGACGCATCAACTCGGCAACCGCGATGGTCGGATGCGTATCGTTGAGCTGGCAGACATTCTTCGCGGAAAATTGGCTGAAGTCCGCGCCATGCACGCGGTTCCACCGGCGCAGGATGTCGAGCAGGCTGGCGCTGGCGAGAAAGTATTGCTGACGCAGGCGCAGCTCTTTGCCGTTTTCGCTTTTGTCATTGGGGTAAAGTACGCGGCTGATGTTTTCCGCCGACGAGCGCTCATCGATCGCGGCGGTATAGTCACCGGCATTGAATTCGCCGAGGTCGAATTCCTCGACCGCCGCGGCATGCCACAGCCGCAGAGTGTTGACCGTGCCATTGCGATACCCGGGGATCGGCACGTCATAGGGCACCGCCCGCACATCATGGGTCGCGACCCAGCGGACGCGGGTGCGCTGGTCGAGGTCGGTATAGAATTCGGTGTGCCCGCCAAACTTGACCCGTTGGGTGTATTCGGGCCGATGGAGTTCCCAGGGATTACCGTTCGCCAGCCAAGCGTCGGGAGTCTCGATCTGATGACCCTGGACGATCTTCTGTCTGAACATGCCGTAATCGTAGCGGATGCCGTAACCGAAAACCGGCAATTGAAGCGTCGCACAGCTATCCAGGAAACACGCCGCCAATCGGCCAAGTCCGCCGTTGCCCAGGCCGGCGTCAGGTTCTTCGCCGACGAGTTCTTCGAGCTCAACCCCCAGGTCGTGCAGGGCCTGTGATACCGCCTTGGTGATACCCAGATTGAGCAACGCGTTGCCCAACGCCCGGCCCATGAGGAATTCGAGACTGAGGTAATAGCCACGCTTGCAGTCGGCGTCGTAATAAGCCGCGTGGGTCGCTTTCCAGCGTTCCATCAATCGATCGCGCACCGCAAGAACCGTGGCCGAATAGCGATAATGGTTGGACACCGCGTGGTAGTCGCGGCCGAGGGTATAGCTCAGGTGGCGATTGATGTCGGATTCAAGCGCATCGGCATCCATGCCCAGCGCGATCGACAACTCTTGGGTCGCGGCTGATTCGGCCAGACGTCTGGCGGTGCGCGCGGAAAGATCAGCGGTTTCTCCAGATTGTGCGGCGGGCTTGGCGAGCGGCTTGAGCGATTGCGTTTGTTTGGATTTTGAATCAGCGGCCATGAGCTTACTCCGGAAACAGATGATCGAGAACACCATGCCTAACCCTGAGATGAGGCGCAAGGTCGAACGCTGTTGCTTGGTGCAGCAACAGCTCAGAAAGGTCAGTTCTTACCGTACGATGTGAACTTCTGGAAAATTCATCAGACAGAGAATCGTGAACAGTGCATGAATCCGCCGCGAAGGTTTCCGCACGCGTTGAACGCGGTCGCTGGGCTCAGTCCTCGCCTTCATCAAAGCCGCAGAGGAAGCCCGTGCGCAAAGCGACGAACACCATGCCTCCACCAGTTGCGACTCCGCCAACCGCGGGCGCCCCGAGATCGCAGCGCCAACGCTCCTTGCCGGTCTCGCGATCGATGCAGCGCAGCACCCCGATGGCGTTGACCACATAGACGCCTTTTTTTCCGACGGCGGCTTCTCCGGGTGCAGACCCGAACGAACCCTGGGTTGGAAATTTCCAGCGTTGCTGACCTGGATGATCGAGATCGAGAGCCAGCAGCCGGCCCTCGGCGACGGTGACGAAAGCGGTACGTCCATCGACCACTGGGGTAGCTGGCTGCGTACCTTCGATCGGCCAAGTCCCAACCACCCGTTTGGTGTCGACGGTGTTCGGATCGCCGTCGACCGCGATCACCAGGCCACTGGTGTCGCCCAGCAACAGAACCGGACGCTTGGCCGCGCCCACCGTGGCTTTTACTGGTCTGCCGACCAGATCGCCGCGCGTACGCAGCGAATAAAGCCGCTGCGGCGCGCTCTGCTCAGTCACCGCGGTGTTGTCGAACACCGCCAGCTCGTTACCCAGGGGAAGGTACACAATCGAGTGATTGGCCACATGGTCAGCGAATGGCTGGCCGGTGAGTTCACCCTCGATCGCCCGCGGATACGCGACCACGCGGCCGGTCGCATCCGCCCCGGCAGTGACCACGCCTTCTTTAGCGGATCCAGCCACCACCAGCAAGGTTCCTTGAATCAGATCATGTTCCTGAACCCATAACGAGCCGGTCAGGTGACGGGTGGCCGCGCCCGCGCCAGGCCACGACCACAAACGCGTACGGGTCGCTAGGTCGATCGCGTACAACGTATCCTCGATCACGACATAGGCGTGATCTTGAAAGACGAATGGCGCCGATCGGAATTCGGCTACCGTATCGGGGAATGCCACCGGTCGGGAAGCGCCCTGTCGCGGGTCGACAATCTCGAGCGTGGCCTTGCCGGTGCCGACCAGCACCTGGCCCATGGCAATGACCGGTGGAGTCGTCGCCGGGCCGGTAAGTTCGGTTTTCCAGCGTGGTCCGCGGCTCAATTGCACCGCGCCGGTCACCCGGCGATTGCCCGCCGCAATGCTGCCGGTCTGCACCGAATAGCCGGCCCGGCTGGCCGAGATCGCGAGCGATTCGCCCTGATGGTACGCTAGGCGGTATTGCCAAGGACCGGAGGTTCCGGCCGGCGCGCGCACCGTGGTCTCATTGCTGCCGCGACGGATCGCGAGCACGGTTCCCGGATGATCGACCTTCAAGGCATACGGCAGATCGAATCGGCTTAACCATGATCTGACGCCATCACTCGCGCTGTCGTTGCTGAGACTCACGAGTTCGTCATAAGCAGCGAATGCCTTGACATCATCGCCCTTGAGCGCGAGATCCTGCAACTGCCTGCCCACCGTCTCGGCGTAGGTCAGCTCAAGTTGGCGCAGATGATCCTTGGCGAGCGTCGCGTACTGTTCACCCGCAGCACTACCGGCACGGCGATACGCGATGATCGCCCCGCGCAGGTCACCGGCGGTTTCGATCTTGGTCGCGCGCTCAAAAAGCGGCTGTGATTTGCGGTTGGCGTCGGCCCATTCTACCTGCTGCTCGGTCAACCGGGCGCGCAGCGCAGTTGGCAGATCGCGACGCTCAAGGACCTTGCCAAGCGAGATCAAAGCGCCGTCCCATTCCAGCGCCTGCCAGCGCCGGTTGGCTTCGGCGAGATCGGCCTGGACCTGGGTGGTGATCCTGGCTTGGCGCACCTTCTCGACCATCGCGCCCGCGGCAGCCGCTGCCTGCGATCCTTGGTACCGCGACGACAATTCCTGAAAGCAGCGTTCGGCCTGCGCGAAATCGCCACCGTCGAGCAGCACCTTGCCGCGCGACAGCAGACCTTGCGCGCGCGAATCGAAATCGGTCTTCACCTTGCCCGACAGATCATCACTGCGTTGCCGCAGCTCATTGTCTGAACCGAACCGCAAGCGCAGCTGGTCGATCTCCTCGATCAACGCCTGATGGTCGATGCCCTCCATGCGCTTGGGCAGATCACGTTCAATGGCGGTGAGCTTATCCAGCCCTTGGCCATGCTTGAAGACCCGATTGTACCATTCCCAACCGAGCATTCCGAGGATGAACACCAGCGCGCCCACCGCGCCATAGATCAGCATGCGGATCGCCTTGCTGGTCTTGACCGCTTCGCTGCTTTGCGCGTGCGATAGCACCTGCTCTTTGATCGCGGCAAATTTGCAGTCGGCATCAAGGATCGCCTTCAGCTCGTCCAAGGCCCGACGCGGCCGGAAGGTGGTCAGCAGCGCGTGCCACAACGCCTTGTATTCGACGGTAGCGTTCTCGGTCTGGCCCTCCATCAGGTAGGCCCGGGCGAGGTAGCGATGCGGCTCTGGCGAACGCGGGAGCAGATTCTTGGCGCGATGGCACGCATCCAAAGCCCGGGCCACATCCTTGGTCCCGAGAAAAGCTTGCGCGGCGATCACGTAACCGGCGGCGGCCTCTTCGGATTGACCCATTTCAGAGCGCACCTGGGCGCGTTCAAAATGCAGCTCTGGGTCATCCGGCGACAACCCGATGACGATGTCGAGATCCTGCAGGGCCTGTTCAAGATCCCCCTGATCCTGAGCGGTCTGGATCAGTTCAAGATAGAGTTCGACCGCGCGCGCCGCTTGGCCCAAACCTGCGCATACTTCGGCCAAAGGCCGCATGACTTCTGGTAGACGCGCCTGTTTCAGCGCATGTTCGAGCAGTTCGCGAGCTTTGCTCAGCTCACCCGCCTCTTTCAATCCCATGGCGTCGGTGACCACATCCTGGGGCGTCTGCGTCCGGGCTACGCCGGCCAGCACCATCTGGGCGACGATCGCGTGGGTGTCGAAACGAGTCGCCCCGACGGCGTTAGCGATCGCATCTAGCGAATGCCGACCATCGAGAAACCGCAGCACCTTGAGCATCTCAGGATCGGTCTGGATGGCGCGCAGATTGGTCCGCCCATCGTTGTCGACGACAAACAGCGTCTCACTGTCGGGAATGATTTCGCGGATCCGTCGCCACTCGTCTTTACGGCGGGTGGCTTCCATGATGACTTGCGGCGTTGGCAAGCGCGTCGCCCCCAACTCGATCACGTCCGGAGCCATCAAATCGGCCACCGGTTCGCCATCGGTGAAGGTGAAATCCCCGTCAGGCAGTTCGAACAACGGGCAGACCAGCTCTTCGATGCACCACGCTGAAATCTCATCGAGATCGTGCTCGATGATGTAGCCCGAAGCGAGGAACAGCTCCCGCAGGGGCTGACCGGTCTGACGCAGACGCTGGTGAATCTCGGCAGCTTGTTCCTGCGCCATCAACCCCTTGCGCACCACGGTGCTGAGCAGGAAAGGCAGGCCATCCGCCATTGGCGAAGTGCACAGCGCGATCAGGCCCTGTTCAAAATACACATGCACGGTGCCGTGCGCATCGTTGACCGACAACGTGCCGGTCTGCCGATTCATGTGCAGGGTTTGGAACAGATCCGCAAGTTGCACGGAACTGAGCTGGCCTTGAAAACCCATAGCCCTGGATGATACGATCGACCCCGAGGACGCTAGAGAAAGTACCGTTGCAGTGGTTGTCGGGGCGGTGCCAGGCGAAAAGCGCTTTGACCGACAAACATGACAGACCAACGCCCACGACTGGAATGCGATTCCAATCGCCTAATCTCTCTTCTTCGTATCCCCCTCTCTTGCGCCACCCTCATGTGGCAACCAGGAACTCCCCATGCGCCATGCGCTCGTCATCGCCTCGCTCACTGCTGCCCTTGCCGGACTGCCGCTCGTCGGCGTCAGCGCGGTCGAAACGCCAACCGTTTCCGTCCCCGCGGTCAACGTTCCTTTCTTGAATAATCTCGGCGGATTGTCGTCTCAGCTCGTGACCCAGGCCGAGGGCGTGCTCGATCTCGCGCGCAAAGGTGCCGCCCTGCCGTTCGCCAGCGATGGCGCAAAATCGAAAGTCACTGCCGCCCAAGGCCAGGTCGATGGCGCCAACAGCCTCAAGAATGACGTCGCCAGTCTCGCCGGTGGCCACAAGCTTGGGGCTGACAGCCTTCTCAGCCAACTCAACAGCGGAACCGGCCCCAGCCTCTCCGACCGCTTCTCCGGGCTGCCTCTGGCCAGCACCCTGCAAACCGTCCTAGGCAACAAGGAAATCCTCGGTGCCCTGGTGTCGTTCGCACCACTCACCAAAGTCCCCGGCTACGCCGCAGCCTCGAAAGCCCTCGCTGCTTTTGCTCCCTGAGGCGTCCCAGCACCGCCTTGACGCCCCGGGGGTCTGGTCTACAACCTGCCCCCGCGCCGGACCGTAGCTCAGCCTGGATTAGAGCGCTTCCTTGGGGTGGAAGAGGTCGCAAGTTCGAATCTTGTCGGTCCGACCAGCAACGACACAGCCCACCGGAGTCCGGTGGGCTGTGTCGTTTCTCAATGTTCTGCAGTCAGCGATTTCATCTTAAGATGCTTGTTTGTAGCGGTTTAAAAGTCTGAAACTTAGACCCCCGAGTGGTTGCTTTATTACCCAACTTTCAGCCTGGCATACACCGTAGTTGGCGGCCCAGTGAGAAGTGCCCAAGCCTCTGAAAAACCGTTTGCTCCCATGTCTGCTCCCATGATCCCATCGTTCGAGTTAAAAATGAAGGGCCGTGTAGCCCTTCATCCACCGCCACCAGCCGGCTCGCGAGAGCCAAGCTGAACGCGATTGATGTCGTTGTGGTAGGACAACAGGTGGCCGTACCGTTCGTGCACTAGGCCGGTGTCGCTGTGTCCGAGCCAGCGAGCCACAAGGACATCCGAAACGCCCGCCATGAGCAAGTTACTCGCGAACGAATGGCGCATGCCATGAGGGGAGATCGGCTTGATCAGTGGCGAGCTTGCCCCCAAGCGTTCTAGGACCTTGTTGAAAATCTTAATGGGGTTGTAGCGATAGACCCGCTTGGTGCCTTTATTCTTAGGCATGATCTTGTACGGGTTGAGCACCCAGCCCGTGGGCCTCCTGAAGGGCGTGAGGATCTCAACCAATCGGTGATGCATTGGGACCGTGCGATTTTTCCCGCCCTTTGGCACCCAGCCTTCCTTCCCAACTATGTTCACAATCGGTGCAGGTGTATTGGCTCGCTGGTCCTTGGCGTCTAGGTCGAGATCCTCCCAGCGAAGCATAATAATTTCCTCCCATCGCAGTCCGACAATGCAGCCTAGTGCGATAAGGATGACGGCGGTTCCGCCCGGACCCCCGTCGATCTCAATGCGACGCTGCTGAGCTTTGCGCTGCTTGGCGGTGGGGTTCTCGGATTTTTCTTTGAGCTCACGGTCCACTTCGGCTGCTACAACCAGTGACGCCTCGACCTCAAAGTCCCGCCACCATGCCTTTTCCGGGGCATTGGAGTTCTCGCGCACACTCTTTAGCAAGCGATACGCCGGTGCCACGGGGATTGACCGGGCCTCGGCCCAGCGCAGGACAGCCTTAAATGTCGCCAACATGCAATTGAGTGAACTCGGCTTCAATTCTATGGCAAGTGCGCTTCGAGCGGCGAGAAGCTTGGTCTCGGACACATCGACAAGCGCTAGGTCTCCGCCTAGGATAGCTTCCCAGCGTGCGAGGTAGTGACTGTTTTTCTCGTTAGTGGCCGGGGCAAGCTCATCAGCACGAGCCATTTTGTAATGCTCGATAAGTTGTGAAAGCGTGCAGAGCTGGAGGGTGACCACTTCGCTGATGCTCGAAACCACCTGATGTTCTAGATGCATAGCTAGGCGATTGTCCCACGCATTCTGCCATTTTGCACAAACTGTACGAAGTAAACGTTCGACGGTAATTGGTGAGTTTGCAGGTGGGAAGCAGTGTCGAACAAATCCGGTTGAAGTTAATTCGAAATTGTTGATGTGAGTTCCAAACATCCACCGCAACGAGGTCTCAGATCCATAGGCTACCAAGTAGAAGCGATCTCGCATCCATCGCGAGGTCAGTGATACGTCACCACAGGGCGTTTTTTGAATACGGAGCGGCATTGAAGCGTGTTTCGGCATGAAACTCCGGGTGTTTGTTGAAGATGAGAGTGATGCGGTCTCCTGGTTTGCCTGAATGACATCAGCGCTCATGGCGTCACCTGAGCACATTTGGTATTTGCTGCGATGTACGCATCAAGGCCGTCGAAATCATTCGACGCTGCGTCATTTGCGAATGCAACGCGATCAATCTCGTCCTGATGAAAACGGATCACTCCGCCAATCTTGCGACAGTGAATGATTTCTTGTTGGATCCAACGGTGGATAGTGCGTTCTGTGACGCTGAAATAATTGGCCACCCACTGCAAGTTGCGCATCGGCGGCGGAGCCGCCGTAAGCTGGTCATGGCCAGCCCGGTCAGAGGTGATGGAATTGAAAACAGCGACACAGGTGGTGGGTGCGGCAGAAGCCTGACGAGAACCCGATCCACCGCGTGAGCGGTTGGAGCCCATGGAAATGATCCACAGTTGGGCAACAGCGTGTAGATGGCATAGGGTGCCGGCAAAACGCCGTTCAACCAGTATGCCACCGACCGCAACCGTCGCAGGTCTCGGGATAGTGGTCTCCTGAGAAGTGGGCCTTTTGTTGTAGGCTTTTCTTCAGGACGGACTTCCCGCTCGTCACCCGATCCCTTACCAGTGCGACCATGCGCGCGGAGCGCATAGAGAACTGCTGGATGGAATCGGTCGACTCGACGGAGATGATATTCGAGCTGGGGAATCAAGCAATAGCGGGAAAAGAACACGAATGACTGTGCATGTCAGAGTATTGGTTCTGATATCACCCAACGTGAGAATTAGGCTCCGGTCAATTCCATCACCGCACTCCACGCCACCTGCTTCAGCGCCGCGCCGCTACCAAAAGTCGCGCTGACCAGCCGCGCATCGTGCTCGTCGCAGCCACCTTCAGTTCTCGTCGCCCGATCGTGCTCGATGTATTCCGTTACTGAATTGAATAGTGCGAAGGCAGTTCCACGCGTACCCCGGATCTGCGACGTAGGTCCGGCCAGGATCGCTTCCAACTGCGAACGCCGGTTCTGGGCGATGGTCTTGGCCCGCTCCGATTCGTCCGGCCCTACGCCCTCGAATACACGAGCGAAGAACGTGTCCTTGAGCCGTTCAGTAATCGGCTTGCTCACTAGATGCTCAAAAGCCTGTACCGTGACCGCATGGCTGC
>JANYGY010000217.1 GCA_025362255.1 Planctomycetales bacterium | reverse complement strand
TCACCAGGGCCCGCTTCACGCCCTTGGTGACGACTCGCGTGTGGTAGAGCATCTGTTCCATCGTCATCGGCACCGTGGTGTCGTTGCCGGCGAAGACCATCGAGGCGCTGTCGCCCACCAGCACCACGTCGATTCCCGCCTGATCGAGCATCCGCGCCGTGAGATAATCATAGGCGGTCAGGCAGGCGATCTTTTCGCCGGCACGTTTCATCTCGACCAATCGCAAGGTGGTTACTTTGCGGTTGGCGTCGGATTTCGAGGGCACGCTCATGCGCCGCATTGGAAGGCCCGCGGGTCCCTGCTGAAGGCTGAATCCGCCGCCGGTGTTCCATCTTGAGCGCACCGCCGCCGCAACCATGCTCCGCCCCCATGCGACTTTCGGCCCTGATCATGTTGTCCGTCCTCGCCTGCATCGCCGCGAATGGCTTGAGCGGCTGCAAATCCCGCGCAACGCCACCGCCCCCTGCCCTGGTCGCGCCTCCTGAACCGGTCAAGCCGGTGTCCGGTTGGACCACCGAGGTCACCACCGGCGCCGTCAGCACGCTGTGCGAAGCGCTGACCAGCGATGGCTGGGTCAGCCGTTTCCGCGAAGGGAATTCGCGCATGCCGGTGATCGCCGTGGCTCCATTCGAAGACCGCAGCGGCGATCAAGTGCCGGTGACCGACGTCGCCGCCGAATTCGTCCGCGTGCTCGGCACCAACGATCGGGTCCTGGCAGCGAGCGCCGGGCAAGTCGCCGATGTGACCCTATCCGGGGTCATCGGCCTGCGGACCTCCGCCGATGGGGCCAAGGATTTCACCATCGACGCGCGGATCACCGACACCAAGTCCACCGAGACCCTGTGGGTCGCCGGAGTCACTCGCCAACGGCCAGTGCCATCTTCCGCGGGCGCGTCAGCCGCTGACTCAGCTGCCCCCGCCGCCGCAGGCAGTCCCGAGACCTCGGCCCCGGCGCCCGCCGGCAAATAAGCCATCGCGTCTGACGCACTCCGGGGCAAGGCGGTTTTCGCCCGCCTTGCGACCCCCGTCGGCCTACCTACGGTCGCAGACCCCATCCTGGGCACGTGATGTCAGGATCTTGTCTGGAGTGTCGCGCATGTGCATCGCAAGCTTGTTTACGCGTCTGTCGGTTAGCCTGCTCGTCGTCGCCGGTCTCGGTGCCGGTCTCAGTGCACCGGCAGCTCACGCCGAAGACGGCGCACCTGCTGCTGGCAGCGGCGCTCCCAGCCAGGATTACCTCGAAGCCCGCGCCCAACTCGAGGCGATGCTGACCAAGCGTGACTTGGAAGTCTTCGAAGTCAGCTTCGAGCCTTTGGCACTCGATCGGATCGTGGTCAAAGACCGCCTCGGCAATCCGCACATCTACAACTATCTCGCCTTCCGGGTGCGTAATCTGGTCGGCACTGTCGGCACGCCGCTGTCTCAGGCCAAGGGCTACAACGACGTTCTGGCTGCCATGGCCGGGCAATACGAGCAAGCCAAGATCTCTAAAGAAGGCGGCGTCGGCCTGGTGGTTGAAGCCGCCGAGCCCAAAGATGGCGTGATCGTCGATCGCCAGGATGCGCGCACCGCGCGGCGCGCCCTCGATCTCAGCGTGCTGGCCTTTGACGAGCACGGCACGCGCATCCGCCTCCTTGACGAACCGATCGGCAGCGGCCCGCAGGAAAGCTTCAATTTTCCCGACCTCGGCAACCCGCTGCTCGGGGTGCCGATTGCCCAGGTCCGTGATCGGGTCGAAGAAGCCCTGCACCTCAAGCTGCTGACCGTCGATGAGATCCGGGCGCGCCGGCTTCCCGCGTATAATGCGGCCAAGCTCACCCCCGAAGGCTGGGCCGAAGGCGAGCTCGCCGGGGTGTTCATCTTCAATCACCTGTCCGACTACGGTAAGCAACTCACTTTCCAAGTTCGTGGCCTGACCAATAAATTCCGTGAGCGCTGGTTGACCACCGAGCCGGGCAAAGTCGAAAACTACCTCGAAGCGCGAGTCTCCCGGCGGACCTACGTGCTGCATTACGCGTATGTGGGCG
The DNA here is from genome assembly GCA_025362255.1 of Planctomycetales bacterium. GTDB lineage: Bacteria > Planctomycetota > UBA11346 > UBA11346 > UBA11346 > CAIUVD01. The sequence goes on along the minus strand of JANYGY010000217.1, from coordinate 2,634 downwards.
ATGAGTACTTTCGCGACCAGGATCGCTATGAGCTGACCCGCTCAGGCTGGGAATGGGTCACGACCTTTCAACGCAACGCCCAGCGCAAGTTGATCGCGTACACCCGCTACTGGCTCAACAACATCACCACCGCGAATGGTGACTCGCTGAACCAACCGGTCGAAGAGGAATTCTGGCCGGTCTACAATGAACGCCGGGCCCAGGTCGGCGACAAATTGCCCGACCTTCAGGGCGACATCAAAGCGACGCCGTGAGCGGCCTTGATGTGATCGACCTTGCTGTGATCTGCATGGCGGTGAGTCGTCCATGAATACCTCCCTGCACCTGGATCCGGCCCTTGAGCCGGCCGAGGTCTTCGCCCGGCTCGAACCCGCAGTTCAGCGGCTGATCGTCGCCGTGACGACGCTCTATTCCGGGAGCTGGGACGACTGCGCCGAAGACCTCCGCCGCCGTCGCGCTGGTCGTCCCTATCTTTTCCGCCTCCAGTTCGGGCTCGATGACGAACTCGGCTGGCTGCATCGCCTCGCGGCGTACGAATCCGCGCGTGGTGAATCCTTCGCTCTTGCCGCCCTGCCTCTGGAGACCTCCCGGTGATCCCTGCCCGCCGCACTTCTGGTCGCATCCGCCTGTCCTCTGCCCTGCTCGGGGTGGCTTTAGGCGTCTTCGCCTCGGTCACCACCGGCTGCGGTGACAGCCGTGCCGCCGAAGAACCGAAGCAGCCTGTCGCCGAATCGGGCTTCACGCCGGTCCAGCCGAGCCAAGGCGGCAAGCGCCTGCTCAAGGACACCCCGTTCGAGCGCGCCTGGGATCTCGATCTCAAAAAGCCGGTCGCCAATTCCTGGATCCTGCCGGAATTGCCCGACACCATCATCTTCCAGCTCAAAGGCGACAATGAGCTGGTCGCGGTCGATGCCCTGAGCGGCCACACCCGCTGGGTGTCGATGGCGTTGCCCGCAGAGTGCGCGTTTGCCCCCGGTGCGACCCACATCCGCCAGCCGGGTGATCGCGCCGAAACCGCGATCTATGACGATCGCCTGTATCTGATTTCGCGTGACGTGCTGTTCGTCTTCGATCTCGCCAGCGGCCAGCTCATCTGGCGGTATGAGCTGCCTTTCGCGCCGTCGTCATCACCCAAGCCGGTCGGGGTCGACTCAGGCCTGCGCGTGTTCATCGGCGATTGGGCAGGGCGCCTCCAGGTCGTTTCCTACGAGCCGAAAAAGGCCTTTCCGTACATCGCTTGGCAGTTCAACGTCGGCGCCACGGTGACCGCGCCCGCGGTCGAAAGCGAAGACCAGGTCTATGCGAATGACGGCGCCGGCTGGGTACATGCATTCAAGCTCGACCGGCAAAAAGTCTGGAGCTTCAAAGCCGGCGGCCGGATTGATGGCGCCGGGGCCATTCGCGATCGGGTGCTGTTCGTCGGCACTTCTGATCGAGTGCTGTACGCGATCAATCGCCTGACCGGCGAAAAACTCGGTCAAGTCAATCTGAACGCGCCGCTCGCCCGCTCGCCGCTCGCCTTCCGCGGTGATGGCGACCGGGTCTACGCCTGGGTCGCCACCGATCAGGGTGACCGCGGCGGCATGTATGCCTTCACCGCCCAAAACGACACCGTGCCCTTCACCGACGCCAGCCGCCATCCGCTCGAAGTGGTGCGCATGGGCGCCGCCTGGCACCTCGCCAATGTCGAGCACCTGGTGTGCTCGACGCCTGGGCATCTCTATCTCACGGCTGGCAAATCAACCTTGGTCCAGGCGGTCGATCGGGCCACCGGAGCAGTCTCGTGGACCTGGGACGTCGCCGAAGAGCGCGCCGCCGAACAACTCGCCGCCGGCGTCAAAGCTAAAGACATCGTGCCGTTGAGCTCGCTCATCGAATACGTCGACCCCACTGAGATGAACCGCTCCGTCTTCGCCGTCGAAGACAACGGCGTCGTGGTCGCCTACCGCTTCTTCGGCTACGTCCCCCCCGAAGCCGGTGCCGCCAAGGCCCCAGCTGACAAACCGAGCAACGACAAACCAGCCACCGAAAAATTGGGCGGCCCAAAGCCGGCCAAGGGCCAACCCGACGCTGCCGCCGCCCCGGCACCCGCGGCCAAGCCCTGAGCACCCGTCGCCAAGTTTTCAGCTAAACGACCCACCCGGCCCAATTCCCGGGTGGGTCCTATAACTATTTTCAGCAGTCTCATCGGGGCGACTGCCAGAACTTTGAACGTCACCCTCGAGGCACGCTCTGGGTCGATCAATTCACCCAAGCGCTCGCCGGTGATGTTGCCCCACATCTGGTGATGGCACAGCTGCTTCTGCGCGAAGTGGCATGAGCGACCTCTATTAGATGTGCCCGCGACTCGCGCTGGTCGCTCGCCGTGTCCCCGCACATGTCCCCACGAACGATGTCCCCGCAAATGTCCCCGATATCAGTCGACTTACTCCAGGCGTCCAATTCCCCACAGATCTTGTAGAGCATTGAGCCGTGGCGGGCGCGTCCGGGCGTGCCTGTTATAAAACGTTGCAAAATAAAAAATTATACAACAATACGAAACATGCCCCTGCTCACGGCATCCACTGCCAATGTTGCACCGATGACCCTGCGTCGCTGGGCTCAGGCCGGAAAGATCGTGGCCATTGATCGCGG
>JANYGY010000210.1 GCA_025362255.1 Planctomycetales bacterium | reverse complement strand
TTCAAATGTCACAGTTACCAGAGCGTCACATCGGCTTAGGTTGTCCACCTCGCCAGATTGCATTCCGTTCTGATCGTCGGGTTATGTAGAGGAAGTCGATTGCTCCTCACGGCGGCAGAGCCCGCACAAGGAGTGGCCATGAGCCACGTTCAGAACATCCTCATCACCGAGTTGCCGGCGGACCTGCCAGAGGAGGAGGTGGTCCTGTCGGACCTGGACCAGGTGCCGTCGTTGACGGGTCGTCGTGCAGGCGCGGCTTTGCCCACAGGCTGAAAACGCCGAGAAAAAACAGTCTTTACGGCTGGGGTCGGGGCGTCTTCAACTGATCAGGCGGCGTCACGGTAATGAGTTTCAGTGTCGCTCCGGGCTTGTCGATGCTCAAGCTGCCAGGGAAATTGGAAAAAAAGAGCGGCGATGGATTTCTGCGCAGTACGACTGGTGCGTTGATTGCGGTCGCAAGGAAACCCATAACGTCGGCCTGAAAAGATTTGGGAGAACAGAATGTATGGGCTGATGGGGATCGGAATTCTGCATGGCGTTTGGGTTCTTAGCCCATTCTCCGATGTAATGCAGGTCAGATTGAATTGACCATGTCGTTCACGGACAACTTATTCCTAAAATGCTTTTGCCTCGATGTCAGGGTCGAACTGCACCTCGCTCACGTTGAAATAGACATAAGATGGTGCCATGACCCCAATCTTCCCCGCCACTCGATGGAGCCTTATCGCACGGCTTCCCGACCAACCGCAGCATATCGGCCTATTGTTAGAACTGTATGCCGACACCATCGGTACTTACCTCGCCATGAAGCTGCGGACGGAACGGCCTGAACGGATTCAGGATGTTGTGCAGGAAGTATTGCTCGACCTTTTGAGCAAGCCTGAGGTGCTATCCCGGGCGCAACCTGGTGAAGGTTCACGTTTTCGGTACTACTTGCTAAATTTGGCATGGCATTCTGCCCTTAATGCCATCCGCCGTGAGCGCCGTCGTGACCTGCCTCTTGAGGCCATTGCGTCTGTTAATGAGGAGGATGACGTTGCCCCCGTTGATCATCTGCCATCTCACCTGCCTGCGCCTGAACAGCGCAGCGTCATGGATCGCGCATGGGCGATCGGCGTGGTGCAGCAGGCCCTGGAAGAAGTGCAGCGGTGGTCAACCGGCCTAGAGGGAGATCCTGTCGGTTGTCTATTATTGCATGCGACCTTGACCCAAGGCCAGAGTCTCCGAGATGCAGCTAGCGCTGCGAGCATTCCCTTGGCGACTGCCAGCCGTCGGGTAATCGCGATGCGTGCGCGCCTTCAGAATGCGATCGCAGAGCGCCTGCGGCTGGCCGGTGAACTGGCCTCTGGGGAAGACCCTGCCCAAGCCTGCTCAATCCTTCTTGACGCTTTGCGTGAGTGAGAGGAAGCGTTCAAAGATCCTCTTAGTGTTGTGGGCTTGGCGAAGGGGTCAGTGGCCCAAGTTCAGGTTCCGCTGGTGCGATGGTCAGGCCTGCAGCCAACGCCGCCTGCACACCGCGTTCCATAGGATGTCCAACCGGGTGCTGCAGATGATATTGGAGATGGCCCGGATCGAGGGCATCCAGCTGCTGTTGACCCTTAGCAGTGTGGCCGAGTCGTGCCAGGGCGACAGCCCGTAGGAGTAACAATTCCATGTGTCGCGGGCTACGAACCAATCCGTTGTTGGTTTCAACTTCCATGCTGGCCCAATCCTGCCTTCCCAGTGCCACGTAGGCCAGGACAAGGTAAGGCAGAACACTGCCTGAGGCTGCCCCGCTGGCGACCATGGCATGATGCTCCGCTTCATGCAGGCGGCCTGCCTCAAGGGCGTCACGTGCGGTGACCAGCAGGGGCCAGAAGGCACCTGGATCGCGTTCTAGCGCGGCATGTGCAGCGATGATCAGTCGCGGTTCCGGGGCGAAGATCGCCAAGGTGACGCTGGTTGGTTCGACCTCTGACAATGCTTCGTTGCTATCGGGGCAGACGCAGAAAATGGGGTCGTGGGCGCGAAATTGTGTGCAGCCCAGGAAGCGACCGAGTGCCTGCCAAGCTGGAGTGGGGCCGCCAGTTGCCAGGATCGCAGCGAGTTGGTCGGCTTCGATGGTTGCGCCTTGCTGGTGACCTGAGCGCCAAGCAAAAACTATTGCAGAGGCGAGGTCGCCTGCTTGATCAGAGCGGTTCAATTTTAAAGCGCTGATCTTTGGCTGTTTCGGATCGATACCGACCTGAGCAAGCAGGCCGAGCCAGTCCTTCCACTCGCCCGCCCAGGTGCCCTGATTTCGTACGTGGTCCGTCATGATCCGCAGATCTGCCTTGAGCCGCTGCTCGGCCTCCATGCGTGTGAGGAGCACCAGTGCTTGTTCCAGTCGAGCACTCGCCACGGCTACAGGCGCGAGGCCCGGATGCAGCCGATGAAGGGCTTGAGCCTCAATGACGGCCTCGTTCAGCACTAGGCGATCACGAGAGTTGGCCAGTTCTTCCAGGCGTGCAGCGCGACTGATGGCTTCGCGTCGATTCACTGCCGCCTGCCACGCGACCAGCAGGCTGATCGTCAGCAGGATGCTGACTACTGCTCCTAGAACGATCCGCGCTCGTTGACTCCGTCGAACACTCTGCCACAGGCGTTCCAAACGGCTGGCCTCTTGGGCCTGCGTCAATCCATCATTCTGCCAGCGACGCAGATCGGCAGCTACCGCCACACCATCGGGATAGCGCTCCGCTGGGTCCGTGGCGCAGCACCGGCGCACGACAGCGGCCAGTGCGCGAGGCATTGACCGGGTCTGATGCCGGGTGAGGTCAATGAAGCCATCGGCTCTCCGCGGACCATGCCCAGTCAATACGAGCAACAGCAATCCACCGAGCGCAAAAACATCCATTCGCGGATCGGGCGCGGCTGACGTCTGTTGTTCGGGGGCCATCCAAGCGGGCGTACCCACGATCATGCCGTCGTTCTCGCCAGTTTTCCCGGCAAGCCCCCAATCAATGACGTACACCGCACCTAATTCCCCAATGATGACATTGGCCGGAGTTAGGTCGCGATGAACAATCCGCTGCTGGTGAGCATGGCCCACCGCCTCCGCGATATGGCGAATCCCATCAATTAGGCTGATTGCGCCGATGCCGCCAACAGCGACGGCCTCATTGAGTGTACGCCCGGTCACGCGCTTCATGGCGAATGCCGGGAGACCATCAACGTCTCCATATTCATAGACCGGTATGATGGCGGGATGATCCAGTGCGGCGGTGATGGTCGCTTCGCGGCGGAAAGCGACCTCGCGCAATAGGAAGCATTCAAGCGGCTCGTCCATTCGCCGGGGCAGCAGCGTTTTCAAGGCGATGGTCCGATTGAAGAAACGATCATGAGCCGCGTGCACAATGCCCATGCCGCCTCGACCAAGTTCCGAACCCACATCGATACGACCCGGTGGATGGTTAGGACGAAACCGGTGATCATCATTCGGTAGGGTCAGTCCCTGTAGCGGACTGTGTACGAGATTGATCCCGTGGGCATCCAGCACCAAGACCTGCTCGGTTTCGCTGAGAGTATCTAGCCAGCGTTCAATGGATGCGAATTCCGATGTTGGAAGTAAGCCCGCACAATAGGCATCAAGGTCAGCATCACTTGGGATTGCTGGCAGTAGTAACCGTGGATTGGTCATAACGGGACATTGGGCTGTAACGATGCGACCATTGTCGGCGCAGCATGCATAGCTTCGCGGTTCAGCCTATTTTCCCACCACCAGGCGTAGAACACCGGCACGCTGAACAGGCTGATATAGTCCGCGAGCATTCCACCGATGACCGGCAGCACCATCGGACGCATCAGCTCAGATCCGCGACCGTCACTCCACAGGATCGGCACCAGCGCCAGCAGCGTGCAGCAGTTGGTCATGATCGCCGGTCGACGCCGACGCAGACCAGCGCAGAACACCCGACGATGGACTTCCTGAATAGTTGTAGGTGGGATTTTGAATAGGTCATGCAAATAGGTACCGAGCAGGATGCCGTCATTGAACATCACTCCCAGCAACACCAGGAATCCGACGATCACCGCGGTGGTCATGTCCGACCCCGACAGCCAAACCGCGATGAATCCTCCAGCGGTAGTGACGGTGAGATTGCAGAAAATGATGATCGTGGTGGTCAGCGCTGACCGTGTCCCCACATAGATGAGGAAAATCATGACCCCCATCGCGATGCCGATGACCCAGGTCATGGTCTTGTCGGCTTTCATCTTTTGCTCGAAGCGTCCGACCCAGCGGAAGGTCGAGCCTGCTGGCAACGTCAGTTCACCTGCGGCAATGGCTGCTTTTAGCCTTTTATCCGCGTCGCGCACTACTTCTACTTCAGGCCGACCGTTGGCATTGAGCAAAATATATTGGGTGCGTTTGCCGCCATCACTGCGGATCGCCATCGGGCCGATGGTCCAGGTGAGCGCGCGTGGATCTTCATGTGCGGCCGTGACCGTGATGCTGACTGTCTGGTCTGTTGGCGGGTCGAGCGGCTGGTTAGGCGGCTGGTCTGCCGGCAAAAGTTTCAGTGGGTTGCTGATGCCAGTGGGCAGTGGTTGCCCTGCTGGCAGAGTCAGCTCGGCAGTGGTTGCATCCAAGGGCACCAGGTTGCGGCCGATGTCCAGCGACTGGCTCCGGCGCCAAGCCTCAGGGGTCATACCCACGAAATCCAAGCGGAACACGATCGGCGAAGCAGTGAGCAACGATAGCGGAATCGCGCCATGACCAGCAGCCACTGGTACCTGAACCAGTGCCAATTCGTCTGCGTCATCGCGCCGTTCACGCGCATAGCGCAGACGTACGCCGTACCGCTGCGTACCTTCCACCGACATGGTAAGCGGCATGCCGCCCAGCGACGTCTCCACCGTGGACAATACCGATTCTGCGGTGATCCCGAAACGTGCCATCTTTTCACTGTCGAGTCTGACTTCGGCATACGGCTTGCCGCTCTCGCGCTGCATCTGGACATCGGCGGCACCTGGCACCTGCTGCACAACTTTCTCGGCACGTTCAGCGAAGACCTCCATCGCGCGTTGATCGTCACCCAGGATCTGCAGCGCCATCAACGAACGGATGCCGGTAGAAAGCATCACGACACGCGTCTCGATCGGTTGCAACCAGCTCGGAGCGACGCCAGGGATGTCGCTGGCGGCAGCCAACGCCTGGCGCACCTCACTTAAAGTCCGTGGTCGGGTTTCCAAGGTGCCATCCGGGCGGGCAATCTCATGCAGCTGCCAGTCTCGGTAGGGCTTCAGCCCGACGACGGTTTCAATCATTCCGATCGGAGCGGGATCGAGCGCCGTCTCGGCACGGCCGAGCTTGCCCATCACCCGCGCCACTTCGGGAATCTGTGCGATCAGGCGGTTCTGCTGCGTCATCACCAACTGCGTCTCTCCCAGACCGCCAGCCGCTGGAATCGAGGGCATGAACAGCAACGAGCCTTCATCCAAAGGCGGCAGAAAGCTGGAACCGATGCCGGGAAACCAGCGGCTCATCGCCGCGTCCAAACGGGTTTGCGCCAGGTCACCGCCAGTCCAAGTGACGGCGACGCGCAGCGGCTTGGACATGATCGGCCAGCCCACGCCCAAGAGCCAGCCGCTGAGCGCGAAGCTCGCGATTAAACACGTAAAGGCGACCTTATGGCGCAGCAAGCGGCTTAGGGCCCAATCAAAGGCAATAGCGATTCCATGACTGATGGCATTTTCTTCATAGCTTACCAACTGTTCGCGTCCGAGGCGCCAGAACACATAGCCAGTTAACGCTGCGAGCAGCGGAGCGACCACCAATCCCGGCAGGGTCACTGCCCAACGACCATGATCCAACGGGATGCTGATTCCCGTTGGCAGGAACCAGGTGAACACCGCGCCCGTCGCGAGCCCGGAAATCGCCAGCACATAGGACTTGCGTGCCTGCCATGGGGGCAGCAACAAGCGACAGAGCAATGGCACGAGCAGCATGCCAAAAATCACCGCGCTGCCGATGGCGAGTGTTTTAGTGAGAGCCAGTGGCGTGAAAAGCCGACCCGCCTGATCATCGAGCATGAATAACGGGATGAAGCTGATGATGGTCGTCGCAGCCGCAGTCAGCAGTGCACGTGAGACTTCCTTTGTGCCGGAAATAACCGCGTCGATGACCTCGGGATCATTCGGTGACGTTGGCGGTGGCAGGCCCGCCAGGGCGCGCCGTTCCTTGAGCTGCACCAAGTGCTGAGTGACATTTTCGCAGACCACGATGCCGAAATCGACCATCACGCCAATCGCTATGGCGATGCCCGCCAGGCTCATGATGGTAGCACTCAGACCCAATACCTGCATCGCCAGAAAGGTCGTCAGCACACCGAGTGGCAAGGCAATCGCGACCGTCAGACTGGCCCGCGCATGAAGCATGAAAACCACGATCACCAAGCAGGTGACCAGCAACTCTTCAAGCAGGGTGTGCGCGAGCGTTTCGTTGGTTTCGGCAATAAGGTGTGATCGATCATAGAAGGGCTCAACTGTGAGGCCGTCCGCGGCCAACGCCGGTTGCAGATCAGCCAAACGTTGTTTCACCGCGGCAATGATCGCCTGGGGATCCTCATGCACGCGCATGGCGACGATCGCACCAACCTGTTCCCCATGTTCATCAGCCAGCAGGCCCTGACGCACCGCTCCACCGATCTGAATGTCAGCGATGTCGCGTAGCAGCAGACCTGCGCTCTGGAGGTCATTACCGCGGATCACGATGCGGCCCACGTCATCGATCGAGCGGATGAAACCTCGGCCACGGATCATGGTTTC
>JANYGY010000168.1 GCA_025362255.1 Planctomycetales bacterium | reverse complement strand
GCCGGCCACCACGGCCTGCACCGGCAAGGACCATGAAACAGGGGGCTTTTTAGCAGCATCCTGGCGAGCGATTCTTGACCAGACGTCGGCGATCACCGCCACCAGTTCGACCGTCTGGATCGCCGGCGCGAGGCGCTGAGCGTCGGCGCGGGCCAGGGTCAGCAGACCAGCAACAATCCGCTGCAGGTGCAGGACGATCGTGTGGCAGCCGGTAGCGGTGGCGCGCAGCGACTCCGCATCACGCGGTCGGGCCAAGGCGACGTCCAGGGTGGTGCGCAGACCGGCGAGTGGGGTGCGCAGTTCATGGGCTGCGGCCGTGGAAAAAATCCGCTCGTGGGTGAGCGCGGCCCCCAACCGAGTAAGCAGGGCGGAGAGTTGTTCGACGATCGGACTGAGCTCGCGTGGCACGGCTGCGGGAGAGATCGGGATCGTCTGGTCGCCCGGCTGGATCTGTGAAATCAGGGCGCTCAGGGTGGTCAAAGGCTGCATCGCGCTCTGGATCACCCGCCCGAGAATGAGGGCGACCACCGCACTGACTCCCACGCACGCCACCAGCAGCGCAACGCCGATGCCGGCAAGCGTCTGATGCAGGTGATCGAGGTCCTGACTGACGGTGATCTCAACCAGGTCAGGAGCCGCTTGCGCACTCGCCTTGGCAGCCAGGAGCATCACGCGGACCGCGCGCACCTCGTCGTCGTTGTTCGTGGTCATCATCCGCATCGGAACATCACCCGGAGGTTGGCTGAACTGGACCAGGTCGGGTTCTCCACCACGTGCCAGCACCAGGCCTTGCGGGGTCCGAATGAGAAAGCCCCGACCCTGGTCCGCAGGTGATGCTCCGCGCAATTCCTGACGTTCGACCTGGCCGGCGAGGGCCTTGGCTTGGTCGAGCAGGGAGCGATCGAGATCGTCGGTCAACGCATCTTGAATCAGGAAATACGCCGTCCCGCCCGCCAGCATCAACGCGATCACGATGACCGATCCCGCCGCGCGCCAGATGCGTCGGTGCATGCTCTTCATGACTCGAGTCCCAGCAGATAGCCGACGCCGCGGTGCGTGTGCAGCAATCGCGGCTGGCCGTCGCGCTCGATCTTCTTGCGCAGATAACCGATGTAGACGTCGACCACATTGCTGGTCGCTGACGATGCCGCGTCGTAGGTGCGCTCCCAGATCGCGGTGCGGGTGACGACTTCGCCGGCCTGCATCGCGAGCAATTCGAGAATCGCGAATTCACGCGGCGAGAGTTCGATGCGTTCGCCCCCGCGCGACACGGTGCGCAGCCGGCGATCGAGCCTCAGATCGCCGATCACCAGCTCAGCCGTACGCCCGGCACCGCGACGCGTGATCACCCGCAAACGCGCCAGCAACTCGGCGAAGGCGAATGGTTTGACCAGGTAGTCGTCTGCGCCCGCATCGAGGCCCGCGACCCGGTCCTCAATCCCATCGCGGGCGGTCAGCAGGAGGATCGGCACGGTCGAGCCAGCAGCCCTGAGCTCATGGACGATCTGCAAACCGCTGCGTCCGGGCAACATGAGGTCGAGAATCAGGGCGCTGTAGCTCGTATCGGAACCCACCGTCGCCAAGCGAAAGCCTTCGTCCCCATCGGCCGCCGCATCGACCGCCCAGCCGTCGTCTTGTAAGCCGGTCACCAGCGCCACCCGCAAGGGCGTGTAATCCTCGACCACCAGAACTCGCATGCGCTTCAACCTAGCCGAGGATTTATGAAAGGATCGTGAGAGTGCTGGGGTCCCACCGTGGTCGACCGTTGGCTGGCCCAGTTCCTCCGTTGGCCGTCAACCAATCGTCGACATTCTGCCGGTGAAATGCTGACTTCTCTTGATCATGCACATGCCTGTCTGGCGTGGCTCGCGGGGCGCGATGCGGTGGCGGTCGAGAGCGCGTTGGCTGACCCTGCGCATCCGACCTTCGCCCATGCCGAGGCGTTGGGCGATGCTGCCGACAGCGCCGATGAAGCGGTGCGCGCGGCTGGCCTGATGGCGCTGTTCGGCGGTTTAGTCGAACCCTTGAATGATGGCTTCACCCCGGCCGGGCGCGCTGGCTATGCGCGTTGGTTCGCCCGCATCTGCTGGCGCGTGGGGATCCGCGATGCGCGGATCCGCGACCGCCTCGCGACGTTCGGCATCACCGACGAGGCGGCGTTGCACGCACGGTATCAGGCGGCGCGATATCAGCCGCCCACTTTTTTGAACAGGCCTCCGGCCAGTGCCCACAAAGTCGTGGTGCTGTCGCGGGTGACCATCGGCGCCGACCTGTTGTTGACCACGGTGGTGCTGCAACGCCTGCGCGTGGCCTACCCCACGGCCGAGCTGGTGGTCCTCGGTGATGGCAAATTGCAGGCCCTGATCGGTGGCTATGCCGGGGTCCGGGTGCGGCCGTTGGCCTATGGTCGGCGGGGGCCGTTGGGCGAGCGTCTAGCGAGCTGGCTGGCGCTGGTCGACGCGGTCGAGGCCGAGGCCCCTGACCTGGTGATCGCCCCTGATTCGCGCCTCGATCAACTTGGCATCCTGCCGGTGATCACTGATCCGACGCGCTATCTGCTGTGGGAAAATCTGCTGCCCGATCACGCCGCGCAGAGTCTGGCCCGGGCCCTCGATGGATTTCTCGCGGCGCGTTTTCATCAGCCCGCCCAACCGCCGATCGAGCCGCGCACCTGGCTCGATCAGCCGACCATGGCGATGCATCAACGGTTGCGCTCTGCATTCGGTCCGGCGCCGCTGTGCGCGGTGAAACTCGATCACGGCGGCAATCCGGCGAAGGCCCTGCCGCGTGCGGCCGAAGTCGCGCTGCTCAATCGGCTGCGGGCGCAAGGCTGGCGAGTGCTGCTCGATCGCGGCTTTGGCGCCGCCGAACTCGCTAACAGCGACGCGCTGCTCGCCGAGCTTGGCTGGCCGACGATCGACCTCGATGACTCGGGCCAGGGACTGGGTCTGGCGATCGCAGCGTGCGCGCCGGGTTCGCTGGCCCAGGCAGAGGTGATCCGCTTTCACGGCTCGATCGGTGGGTGGGCGGCGGCGTGCCTCGCGTGCGGTTTGGCCCTCAGCTACGACAGCGTCGGCCATCATCTGGCTGCCGGCTTGGGCGTGCCGGTGATCACCGCATTCACCGGCCACGCCGATGCGCGATTCGCCACCGCCTGGAAACCGCACGGCCCGGGCGCGGTGACCGTGATCGAAATCCCTACCGCCACCAAACACGACCCGGCGCAGTGGGCGCGCCTGCTTTCAGCAATTCCCCTGGCGGCGATTCCACTGGCGCCTTCAGCAGACGTGCGATGAGCGGAGCGGCGATCTGCGAGGCCTGCGCGAGTTGCTAACGAGGGTGATTTGATGGTATACTCACGGATGACACGTTCGCTTATCAGTGGTCGGCGGATGGCGTGGTTGGCGCTCGGGCTGTTTGTTTCGATCGTTCACCTGACGGCCGCCGAACCGGGGCTGGAGGATAAACGTCCGGTGCTTCGCCTGGGAATCCCGCCTTGGCAGAAGTCGCAGTCGGTCGACGAGATCCGTGAGCAATATCGCCCGGTGCTCGAATGGTTAGGCCAGCGAATCGGCTATCGGGTGGTGGTCGTCGGTGGGCGCAGCTACGAAGACATGATCGATCTGATCGCGCGCGGGAATGTTCAGCTCGCGGTGTTGTCGCCGGTGCCGTACGTCCAGGCCAAGCGCAAGAATCCCGAGCTCGAATTGCTGCTCACCGAATTGAAATGGAACGAAGGGAAGACCGCGGCGATCGATTCCTATCAAGGCTACATCATCGCCTTGAAGTCGCGTGTGGATCTGGCCGCACCCGCCGATTTGCGCGGCAAGCGCCTCGGCTTCGTCAACACCGAGTCCTCTAGCGGCTGGCGCTATCCCAATGCGCTGCTGCTCGCGGCGGGGGTCAATGCGCGCACCGACGCGACCGCGTTGTTTCTCGGCAGTCATCCGCGGGTCACCGATGCGGTGGTCGCGGGCAGCGTCGACGCCGGGGCGACCTGGGATTTCAATCTCAATGAAGCGATCGCCAAGCATGGCGAGGTGTTCAAGGTCTTGATGCGATCCCCGCCGATCCCCAACATCTGCCTCGTCGCACATCCCAGCGTTCCGGCTGAATTGCGCGAGCGAATCCGGGCGGTGCTGCCGACGGCCGAGGCGGCGCTGTTCGTTAAGGCTCCGATGCAGGGCTATGTCGTTCGACCGGACTCGTTTTACGATGTGGTCCGCACCCTGATCGACACCGAGGCACTTCAGCCTTTGGTTTTGCCCCCAGCAGTTCCGCCAGCAGTTCCGCCAGCAGTTCCGCCGCTTGAGAAGAAACCGTAGATGGCCCTGCGCCTCAAACTGCTCGCGCCGACGCTGCTTGCCGCCTGCCTGGCGGTCGCGGGCATCGCCGGTATGTCGGTCCTCGATCGCCGACTGTCCGTGACCGCCGAGCGCGAACGCGACACCCGGGTGCGCGCGGCGATCGCCGAGGCGGTGCAGAGCCGCCAGCAGCAGACTTCCAACGCCGCCGATCTGCTCGCCCGCAACTGGCGGTTCATCGATGATGTCGCGGTAGCCCAGCTCGATCACATCACCGATGCCCTGACCCCGTTGCACAACGAGTTGGGGATCACCTATCTCGCGGTTTATGATCCGCAGGGCAAAGTGATGGTCCGCGGCGACCGGCCGGATCTCTTCGGGCGCAGCGATGATCTGCTGCCGCTGGTGCGCGAGGTCATCGCCGGACACGCCCCCGATACCTGCTTGGCGCGCCGCGATGGCCGCGTGCTGGTCCTCGCCCTGCGTCAATTGAAGTCGGTTGAAACCGTGCTGGGGGTGCTCGCGGTAGGGATCGAGCTGGATCAGAATTTCGCCGATTCCTTCAGCGCCGATTTCGGGGTGCATCTGGTAGTCGGGGCCAAGGACGTGCAGGTGCTCGCCTCGCGCGGCTGGCGCAGCGAATGGGCGAATTCCGATGAATGGCGGCCGGATGCGTTGCCGGTGCGCTATCTGCTCGACACCGACCTGATCATCACCTGCTGGCGCAACACCACCCTCGACACCCAGTCCCGGCGCCAGCATCTGGAGCTGATCGCGGCCCTGGCGTTAGCCTCGGCGGCGTTGATCTGGGTGTCGCATCGGATGATCGCGACCACCGTGACCTCGCTTGACCGCGCGCGGCGCGCGGCCGAGGCGGCAGAAAAACGTGTCGCTGAGATCGAAGCCCGGCGCAACGAGGCCTTCCTTCAAGGCATGATCGCCGATTCGCCGATCAGTTATCTGGTGGTCGATCAGCAGGCGGGCACCGTGCTGTACGCCAATCGGCGATTCATCGAGCTGTGGGGACTGTCACTGCGCCCGGAAGACCTGCGCGAGAAAATGCCGGTCACGGAACTGGTCCGCCAATGCGCCGCGCGGACCGCCGATCCCGAACGATGGACGGCTGACATGGCGGCCCTGGCGTCACCGAGCGAGCGCGCGGTGGTCGATGACGAAGTCGGTTTCGCCGATGGCCGCATCGCGCATCGCTTCAGCGCCCAGATCCGCGACGCCGATGATGGCTACCTCGGGCGAGTTTTCCTGTTCGAGGACATCACCGCCCGCAAACGCTACGAAGGTGACCTGATCGCCGCCAAGGAAGGAGCCGAGGCCGCCAACCGGGCGAAGAGCGAATTCCTCTCGGTGATGTCGCACGAGCTGCGCACGCCGCTCAATGGCGTCATCGGTCTGGGCCACGTGCTGGCCGATAGCCAACTCGATGATCACCAGCGCGAATGCGTCGACACCATCGTTGGCTGCGGCCGGCATCTGCTGACGGTGATCAACGACATCCTCGATTTTTCGAAGATCGAGGCCGGCAAGATGGAGGTCGAGCAGATCCCGTTCGATCCGCGGGCGGTGATCGCGGATACGCAGGCGGTGATCGCCGAATTGGCGCGCGCGAAAAATCTCGGGATGGTGGTGGTGCTCGACCCGACGCTGCCGGCGCGGATCGCCGGCGACCCCCAGCGGATGCGCCAGATCCTGCTCAATCTGCTATCAAACGCGGTGAAATTCACCGAACTGGGCACCGTGACGCTGACCGTCACGGTGCAGGGCGAGCGCCTGCTGGTCGCGGTCAACGACACCGGCATCGGCATCACTGTCGACGCCCAACGCCAATTGTTCGCCGCGTTCATCCAAGCGGACTCCTCGACCAGCAGACGCTTCGGCGGGACCGGCCTGGGGTTGGTGATCAGCCGTCGTCTGGCGGAGCTGCTCGGCGGCACGATCACGCTCATCAGCCGCGCCGGAGTAGGCTCGACGTTCACCCTCGATCTGCCGTTGCGACCGGTCGCCGCTGATGCCGTGGTGATCCGCCGGGAAAGCAGCTCCAGCGCGCGCGCGGGCCAGGCATTCGCGGGCCTGACTCTGCTGGTGGTCGAAGACGATCCGGTAAACCGCCTGGTCGCCAAACGCCTGCTCGGCGTGCTCGGCTGCATCGTCGAACTGGTCGACAATGGCGATGAGGCCCTGGCCCGGCTCGATCGGCATCTGGCCGGCGAGCGGCTCGATGGGGTGCTGCTCGACATGCAAATGCCGGGCATGGATGGCCCGGCCTGCGCCCGCCAATGGCGCGCCCGTGAAGAGCTGGCCGAGATGCCTCGGGTGCCGCTGATCGCCCTGACCGCCGCAACCCGCGACGAGGATCGTGCCATCTGTCGCGAAGCGGGCATGGACGGCTTCATCGCCAAACCACTGGACCCTGCCGCCCTGGTCAGCGAATTGCGGCGCTGCCTGCCGTTGCGCGGTTCAGTGTGAGGTGGCTTGCGTTGTTCATCTGTTGGGTGGCGCTCGGCCAAGCGGCTGAGCCGCCGGTAGTGCCTGACCCATTTGGATTGGGCGAACGCCTCGCCGTGATCGATCACCTCAAGACCGCGTACGCTGTCGCGGTTCCACCGGGCGAAGACCTGGCGCAGGTGCGCGCCCGCTATCTCAGGGCCTGGACTGCGGCGAGTCTGCCCGACTCCGCTGAAGCCGCCGCTGCGCAGGCCGAAACCACCCGCCTGCGGCAGCGCCTCGACCTGCGCTTCCATTGCACCACGCCGCCGGATCTGGATCTCGCCGGATTGCGAGCCTGTTGGCTACGCTTGGAAAATGCTGAGGCCGCGCGCGCGGAGGCGGCGCTCGTTAGACGATCGCGCGAAGCGAATCCAGCGGTGGACGATCCAGTTCCGGCGGCTCAGCCCCCGCTTGCCGTTGAACCGAAAAAATCAGTGACGGCAGCTCCGGTGGGGCCGGGGGTTGGAATTTCAGCGGCTCCTCCAGCGGCACCTCATGCGGCACCTCATGTGGCTCCTCATGAGGTAGACGCGGTGAAGGTTACGCCAGTGCCTTTTTCTGTACCTGGGGTCTCCGGGGCAGCCTTGTTCACCGGCCCCAAGACCGCGCTCTGCGTGCAGTTCGGCGAGGAGCGCGGGACCGAATTCCACAACATCTTCGCGTCGCTGTACGCCAGCCTGGCCGCCGGTGACGGGCCGCCCGACGCGGTGTTCCTCCTCGGCCATGGTTCAGGAGTGTCGATCAATGGTGCGCCGATCAGCGAACATCTGCGCGCCAATCGGGCTTTCTACGAAACCTTCGGCGGTACCCGTCCGGCCAAACATTTGACCTGCCTGGTGATCGCGTCGTGTTCCAAGGGTTCGCCGGTGCAGATGTCGGCGATGCGCGATGGCTTGGGCTATTATCCGACGTGGCGGGTGGCCACCGCTGATCGCGCCTATGCCACGCGCGGTAGCGTGGTTGCGGCGTTCGCTGGAATCGCGGACCGCACCGACCGCGAGCCTTTTCGCGGCATCTGGCGCGGAGGTCGTGATGCCGCGCTGGTGGGTTCGGTCGGCGAAGTCGGGATCGACGGCGCCAAGGGCAACATGCAGTATTTCGAGTTGCCCTGACCGCCGGCGCCAAGCACCGGCGGCTTGAGGTGGCTTACTTGCGCTTGCGCTCGGCCAAGCGCACTGCGCGACGAGCCGCAACGCGCAGCGGCAGCGCCTGCAAGCGGATGAAGCCGGTGGCGTCGCTCTGATTGTAGGCGCCGCCGTCGGCTTCCATCGAGGCGATCGCGGCGTCGTACAGCGAATGGTCGCTCTCGCGGCCGACGACGGTGACGTTGCCTTTTTCGAGCTCCATGGTCACCCGGCCGGTGACGTGCCGCTGGCTGCTCTTGAGGAACGCCTGGAGCGCGTCCATCTCTTCGCAATACCAAAAGCCGAAATACGCCATTTGCGCCCAGCGCACCGCGAGGGTGTTCTTGGTGTGCAGCAGGTCCTTGCCGACGGTCAGGGCTTCGAGGTCCTGATGCGCGGCGAGCAGGATGGTGCCGCCCGGAGTCTCATAGACGCCGCGTGATTTCATGCCGACGAAGCGGCTCTCGACCATGTCGATGCGGCCGATGCCGTGCTTGCCGCCGATCTCGTTGGCGGCGTTCAGCAGCTCGTGCGCCTTCATCTTCTTGCCATCGATCGCCACCGCCACGCCTTCGATGAAATCGACGGTGATCGTCTGGCGCTTGGCCTTCACCTCGGCCAACGGCAGGGTCTTCTGATACATCCGATCCAGCGGCCGGGCCGCCGGATCTTCGAGCATGCCGGCTTCGAAACTGATGTGCAGCAGGTTGTCGTCGGACGACCACGGATCCTTCTTCGTCGCCTTGACCGGGATGCCCCATTTCTGCGCGTATTCGATGGCCTCGACCCGGCCCTTGATCTGCGAATTGAATTCGGGGTCGCGCCACGGGGCGATGATCTGCACGCCGGGCAGCAACGCATAGGCGGTCAGCTCGAAGCGGACCTGGTCGTTGCCCTTGCCGGTCGCGCCGTGGGCGATGATCGTGGCGCCTTCCTTCTTCGCGATCTCGACCATGTGCTTGGCGATCACCGGCCGCGCCAGCGACGTGCCGAGCAGGTAGCGGCCCTCGTATTTCGCATTCCAGGCGATGGCCGGAAATACGAAATCGCGGGCGAACTCCTCCTGCATGTCAACGATGTAGCACTTCGAGCCGCCCGAGTTCAGGGCCTTCTTTTCGAGGTCGTTGTATTTTTCCTCTTGGCCGACGTTGGCGCAGTAGCAGATGACATCGTAGCCTTTCTGCTCAAGCCAGCGGACGATCACCGAGGTGTCCAGACCGCCGCTGTAGGCGAGGATTACCTTTTCTTTCTTCGCTCCTTTTTTCGTCTCCTTGCTCGCGCCCTTGGCGAGCGCGGTCCGGGCGGCAGAAGACGAGGATTTGGCGGTGGCCATGGCGGATTCTCAATCGGAGGTGAACGGTTGCGCGGCGCACGCTACTGCCCTCGCACCCGAGGCAATCGCGCGGCACAGCGTCACGTGAATCGATCGAGCGTGATACAACGCGATACCAGAAGTTGCCCGCCGCGCGCAATGCCCACAACCGCCGCATGCGCTTGATCATCGTACGTCATGGCCGGGCTGTCGAACGCGAGGATTGGAGCGGCCCTGACGCCGACCGTCCGCTGACCCTCGAAGGCCGCAAGCGCACCCGACAGGTGATGCGCGCGGTGCGTCAGCTGATCCGGCCGATCGATGCGGTGTGGACCAGTCCGGCGATCCGCGCCGCGGCCACCGCACGATACGCCGGGCGGATCTGGCGCGCCCCGGTCACGGTCCACGCCTGGCTTGCGCCGGGCGCCATGCCGGCCATCGACCAGCTCACCCATCTGCCTGGAGGGGACACCGTGCTGGTCGGTCACGAACCTGATCTGGGCGAGCTTATCGGGGCCCTGATCGGCGGCCCGCCGATCCCGTTACGCAAGGCCGGCATCGCGGTGCTTACCGGTGAACCTGCCGGTGGCGGAATGGTCTTGGAATTGCTGCTGACTCCCCGCGCGGTGCTGGGTCGGGCATGACCGCGCTGCGCTGGGTGATCGCGGCGGTGGCGGTGGTGCCGGTGGCGCTCACCGCGGTGCGCTTGGCTGGTTGGTGGCCGTGCGATGTCGGCTGTCAGGGCGGCGGCCATTACCAGCGCGTCGGCGGGGTCGATGTGCTGTGGCCGGCGCTGATCGGTTATCTCGTGCTCGCAGGATCGCTGATCCATGACGCCTGGCGCAAGCCACGATGGTCTGCCGTAAGCACCGCAATCGCCGGCGCACTTGGCGGCGTCTCCCTTTTTTATCTGTATGTCGCTTGGGGCCTGGGGCTGGTCTGTCCGTTCTGCCTGACCATCCATGCCACGGTGTTGGCCGTGCTGCTGGCGGTCGCGGGCGATGCGGCGGGTCCGGCGGCGGTGGCGTTGCTGCTCGGGACGCTTGGCGCGAACGCGGTGTTTCATCATCAGCCGGTGGCCGACATGGTGGCGGTTGGCGCGCTGACCGCGGACCCGCTTAATCAAACCGCAGCCGCGCAACGCGCCGAAGCCAACCGCACGCTCGGTTCAGCGACCGCTCCGGTGGTGATCGATTACGCGTTGAGCCTGCAATGCAGCCACTGCGCCGCGCAGCATCAGCCCTTGCTTGAGGCCCTCGCCCCAGCGCTGGCCGCAGGCCGGGTGCGAGTGGTGATCAGGCCGGTGGTCCGTCCCGCGGATCCGGCCAGTGCCTGGCTCGCGCAGTGCGCGCTGGCCGCCGCTGCACGCTCGGCCAGTGATTTCGAAAGTTTTCTGCGTGAGCATCTCGGCACCCGCGCTGATCTCAGCCGTGCGGATCTGCTGATGCTGGGTGGCGATCTTGCGTTGCTCGATGGTGAATCCTCAGAGGTCGCTGCTCTTAGTCGCGCCGATCAACAGGTGCTGGCCAAGCTCGGATTCAAGGGCTCGACGCCTTTCATCACCGTACGCCACGACAATCACATCGAGCGGTAATCCTGGGACCGCCGGTTTCCAACCGGCTCGAATCTGCCGCGAGCCGGTTGAAAACCGGCGGTCCCAGGGGCTGGCAACAAACCTGGTTAAAGAGCCGCGTCGATGGCGTCGGCCAACCGGGTGTGCACCAAGCGCCCCCGGCCCGCGCCCGGGCCGGGCCCGAGCAGGCGTTGAAAGCCGAGCCGGCGGGCTTCGGCGGCGCGCAGTTCATACCGCGGGCCGGGGCGCAGTTCGCCGCCGAGTCCGACTTCGCCGATCGCGCAAAGGTCGGCCGGCACCGCGACTTCGCGCCACGCCGAGGCCACCGCCAGAGCGATCGCCAGATCGGCGGCGGGCTCGTTGAGATGCGCGCCGCCGGTGACGTTGACGAACACATCGGCTTGGCCGAGGGGCAGGCGCAAGCGCCGCGAGAGCACCGCCAGGATCATCGCCACGCGGTCGCGGTCGCAGCCGCTGACCCGGCGTTGCGGCTGCGGCGAGTCCGTCGAATTGACCAGCGCCTGGACTTCGACGAGCAGACAGCGGTTGCCCTCGACGGTGGGGACGATGCATGAGCCGGGCACGCTGGCGTCGCGATCGGCGATGAACACGCCACCTGGGTCAGCAACCTCGACCAATCCTTCGCCGCCCATGCGGAATAGCCCGATTTCGTTGGTCGACCCGAAACGATTCTTCACTGCCCGCAGCACCCGCAGGTCGGCATAGCGATCGCCCTCGAACGACAGCACGGTGTCGACCAGATGTTCGAGCAGGCGCGGTCCCGCTAAACTGCCGTCCTTGGTGACATGCCCGACGAGCACCAGGGCGGTGCCGCTGCGCTTGGCGGCTTCGACCAGGGTCGCGGCACAGGCGCGGATCTGGCTGACGCCGCCGGGTTCGCCGTCGATGCCGCTGCGCGTCAGCAGTTGGATCGAGTCGACCACCACGAGTTTGTGGTCGCCAGAAACCAACGCTCCGGCGAGGGCGAGCGCGTCGCCCGTCGCGACCAGTCGCAACGCCCCGCCGGTGATGCCCAGGCGATGGCAGCGGTCGCGCACTTGCGAGGTCGATTCCTCAGCGGTCGCGTATAGCACCGGATGGGTCCGTGCGACGGCGCCGGCGACTTGCGCCAGCAGGGTGCTCTTGCCGATGCCCGGTTCACCGCCGATGAGCACCGCCGCCCCGACCGGCAGACCGCCGCCGAGCACCCGATCGAGTTCCGCCATGCCGGTGGCGAATCGCGGCACGGTCGCCTGGGTCACGGACTCCAGCGACTCGCTCGCCAGACTCGCCGCCGCCCGGGTCTGCACCGCGGATTTTGCCGCCACCGCCGCATCGGCTGCCGAAATCTCGGCGATCGAATTCATCTCACCGCATGACGGGCAGCGCCCCGCCCATTTGAGGAAGGTGTCACCGCAATCACGGCAGGCGAAGGCGGACGGGCGTTTGGCCATGGAGGGTCGATGATGATCGCGCGACGCGCCACGCCAACGGCACGGCTCTGAGTCGGCGCTCCCAGGAAACAGCCAGCCTATTGATGACGTAATGCCTTTGGCCCCGTCCGGCCAGACGGTTGATCGCGCAGCGCGACCGGCATCGTCCGCAGCATGCGCATCCTTCGCATCGGTTGGGTGCTGTTTCTGACGGTGTTGAAGCGGCGTTTGCAATATCGCGGCGACCTGCTGCTGCAGGGTCTCGATGAAATCATGCGTGGCCTGGTGGCCCTCGCGATGCTGCAGGTGTACGTCAGCAAGACTCAGGCGATCGGTGGCTACAGCGCGGATCAACTGTTGTTCATCCTCGGCTTTTCCTTGGTCCCGATCGGCTTGTTCCACTGTTTTTGCGGCAACTTGTACCAACTGTCGT
>JANYGY010000132.1 GCA_025362255.1 Planctomycetales bacterium | reverse complement strand
CTTTTGCCGATGGGCTCCCCGGCGATCCGACCTCGATTTATCAGGTCGAACGCGCGCATTTTGATACCCTGCTGCTGAACAATGCGGTCGCGCACGGTGCCGTGCTGAGGTGTCCCGCGGCTGTGCGCCAGGTCGAGTTCGACGGGACACTGCCGCTGATCCATTATCGTTACCAAGGAGGCGAGGCGCAGTGCGAGGTCGACTTCGTGATCGATGCCAGTGGTCGCGACACGCTGCTGGCGCGGCAGCTCGGGACTCTTGATCGGGCCAACGATCTGATGCGCGCAGCGGTGTTCGGCCATGTCGACGCCTTGCCGCTCATCCCTGGGGCAGAGCGCGGCGACATCGTGGTCTCCAAAAATGCCGACGTCGGCTGGAGTTGGCAGATTCCGCTGACCGATGCCAAGTGGTCGGTTGGCTTGGTCCTCAAGCGCGAAGCCGTGGTCAAGGGTGGCGGTCTGGCTGACGTATTCCGCAATAATCTGAAGCATTTTCCGGAATTGGCGGCTCGGCTCGGGGGACGGATTCCCGAGCCGGTGCGTTCCATCCCCAACATCAGTTACCGCATCCGGGGTCGCCATGGTCCACGCTATGCGATGATCGGCGATGCTGGTGGCTTCATCGATCCGATCTTCTCGTCGGGTGTCCTGCTCGCGACCCGCGCCGGGTGGCGTCTGGGCCAGGCCTTGCATGCCGGCGGCCCGCAAGGGGATCTCAGCGCGTGGGCCACGGCCACGGATCACGACCTGGCGACTTTTTTCGCCTTCATCCGTTTGTGGTATGACGGTCACTTCATCGACCATCTGTTCTTCAGCGACGTGCGCACACCGGATGTGTATCAGGGAATCATCAGCTTATTGGCGGGCAATACGACCAACCCCGACAATGCTTTCCTGAAAATGCTGAAGCGTCGGGTGGCCGCGGCCTGAGTGCAGAGCGTCGGGCCGCGCCGTCATTGATGGGTCTGCGCAACCGGTAGGTCTGACTTTCCCGCAAGCGCCGCTTCGATGGCTTCGCGGTCAGCTGGATATGCCGGTTGCAGGGTCAGGGCCATGTGCAGGAAATTCTTTCGCTGTGCTGAATCGGTGCTGACCAAGCCAGAGAGCCACGCGGCCTCAAATCCATTCGGATTGAGTTCGCGCATCCGCGCTGCCCGTGCCGGTGCTTCGGAGTTGTGGAGATCGGCCACGAGGGCGATCCGCAGCTGGTCGTATTCGGTTTTGCTCGCAAGCAGCGGCAGCTCGTCGGCTGCGGGCAGGGGGGCCACATCAAGGGGACCGGAAAGCCCGAAGGGTCGCATCAGGCCCAAGCCATGGCTGGGTTCGGATACCCATAAAATGCCGGCGGTGACGTCGGCGACGACCAGATGCGCACCGATCCAGGCATTGATCGTGCTGCGGTTGCCAAAGCCGACGGGTGCGCCGCCAAGCCCGGCGTGGTCGCGCAGGATCGCCAGCACCGAGGCTGGATCATGCTGCGCGCGCTGGGCCAGCAGTTCTTCGACTCTCTGCATGCGCACGGTCGTCGTGCCGCGCGCGATTCTTTCCTGATTACGGTGATCGGCGGCCCATTCCGGAGCGAGGAAATGATTGGTCGACACGAGTCGGTCATCGGCCCAGCTGCGGACGGCGCAGCCGGTCGGGCCTTTCTCGACCACCACGACCTGGTTCTCGTCACGGCTGACGAGCATGACGCCATCGGACACGAAAACCTGGGCGTCGCGCACGACGGTCACGGCTTCGTCGATGGTCCGGCAATGTTCCAGGATGTCGCGCACGACCATCACGATGGGTCGGCCGACGAACCCCTGGCCGGCGGTCGCCGCGGCGTTGATCGACACCCACAGCCCCGCCTGATTGAAGCCGGTGACCGCGCCACTCATGCCGCCCCAGCAGACGTGGACAAAGGGGATGCCGTGCTCGGGCCGTACGGTGAAGACGACCTTGTCGAGATCGAATCGCGGGCCGCCTTCGAAATCGAAAAGCCGACCCACCACCAGGTGGCCATTGGTGGTCCGCGAGCCACCCACCGCCAGGGCGGTGCAGCCGACCTGGATCGGGCGCACCAGCGGATTGTCGATGAGGTACTGGCTGATGTCGTGCAGGGCGTGGTATTGCAGGCCGCGGCTGAACGAAGGGCCAAGGCAGCGCAGGGTATCCCAGGCGGCACCATGCGCCGTGGTCGAGGCCGATATCTCGGTGAGTTCGTCAGAGGTGAAATGACGCACGAGCGAACGGTTGTTGAAGGCGACCATGCCGAGGATCAGGTGGCGGGCAGCCAGTGACGGCACCCGATCGACAAACGTGGCGGTCATGTCCGCTTCGAGATTGGTGATCAGATCGCCGACGAGCAGCCCATGCGCGGTGCCGATGGTGGCGGGATCACCTTCCAGATGGACATGGGTGATGCTGCCGATCGCCTGACGCGACGACGCGCCCCAGGTCCGCTTTCCGTCACTGGCGATCACCACCGATTGAGCCGCCGGTTCAGTGAATGCCGGAGGGGCGACGGTGCCTAACAGCATGCCCGCCGCCGGAAGCCCGATCACCAGCCAGGCCGCCAGGAGCAGTGCACTGGCGGCAGCCCCCCGCGCGCACGACAGGATTTTGATCATGGCGGATGAGATGGCTCAGCGTGCTCTGCGCAATGCGCTTGGCTCGTCGGGGGACGTGCCAGCATGATCGTATGCGCGCTCACCTGATGCTCGATGCGCCGCTGGCGGCGATTGGAGTGAGCGCCGCCCTGACGGGTTTTCCGCTGGTGCTGCCGATGCTCGCCGGGGCTTCACTGGCGATCCACACCTGGGGCGTGGTCGATCCCCGATCGAGTTTCTACCTGCCGGTGTGGTGGCGTCTGCCTGCGGGCGAACGTCACATGGCCCTCACGTTTGATGACGGTCCGCATCCGGACGTGACGCCCCGCGTGCTGGATCGTTTGGCTGCTGCAGGCCAGCGCGCCACTTTTTTTGTGATCGGTGAGAATGCCCGCCGTCATCCGGCACTGGTGCGCCGGATCAGCGCCGAAGGCCATGCCCTGGGGCTGCACTCATTCAGCCATTCGCGATTTTTCTGTACCTGGCTGCCCGCCAAGGTCACCGCCGATATCGTTCGTGGGGCAGAGGTCTTGGCCGACCTCACCGGCAGACCGGCACCGACGTTGTTCCGGCCACCGGTGGGGCTCAAGAATCCCCTGGTGGCTATGGCGGTACGGCGGCTCGATCTGCGGACCGTGACGTGGTCGTGTCGTGGCCGCGACACCACCTTGCCGCCGTTGCCTGTCATGCTTCAGCGTCTGCGTGCCGGGCTGGGGCCGCGGGCGATCATGCTGCTGCACGATGGCCATGAGCCGGATCGACCCGCTGACCGCCAGCGCTGTCTAGCCGCTCTCGATGATCTGCTGCCCCGGATGCACGCGCTGGGCCTGGTCAGCCGCCCGTTGATCCGCACCGCAGACGGCATCGCGCTGGAGGCCTGAGTCCGCTTGAATTGTCGAAGCCAACTCAAGCATGCTTTCTCGATGCCTGTCCAATTGGTGATTACCGGGCTTGGGTGCATCAGCGCTGCCGGCCCGACGGCGCGGGATCTGGAAACGACCCTGCTGTCCGGCCGCTCGTGCCTGGCGGTCAGCGATAATCCCCGTTTCCCACTCGCTGCGCAGTTGCCGGTGGGCCTGGTCGCCAGCCCGGTGCCAAGCGGGCCGCGAGCCGTTGGTTTGGCCGAAGTCGCCGCGCGTGAAGCCTTGGCGAATAGTGGGATCGCCCCCGGCGTGCTTGGGCTCGCGGTCGGCTCCTGCACCGGCGGTCTGCATGGCAGTGAGGAGCGTTATCTCGGTGCGGGACCTGAGCCCGTCAGCGACGTCTACCGTGACCAGCCCGTGGGCCGGATCGTGGCCCAGCTTCGTCGGCGGCTGCGCATTCGAGGCCCGGTGACGGCGCATGCAGAGGCCTGTGCGAGCGCCGCCGGAGCCTTGATCGAAGCAGTCGGCTGGATTCGTAGCGGTCTCGTCCCTGGCGCCTTGATCGTCGGCACCGATCCGCTCACCCGGCTGACGATGGCCGGATTCAAGGCCCTGCAGATCATCGATCCGGTCGGTTGTCGGCCATTCGCCGAGGAACGAGCCGGCATGAGCCTGGGCGAAGGCGCCGTGGCGGTGGTCCTCGAAGAAGAACAAAGTGCCCTTCTCCGGGGAGCAAAACCGCTGGCTCGTTTGCTCGGCTGGGGCATGGCCGGCGATGCACATCACGCGACGGCGCCAGATCCCAGTGGCCGCTGGCTGACGGCGGCGATCGACCAATCGTTGCGCGATGGCGCCGTGGCGGCTGCCGATATCGGTTTCGTCTCAGCTCACGGGACCGGTACGCGGGACAACGATTCCAGTGAGGCCCAGGCCTTGGCGACGCGCTTTGGGCGAGTGCCGGTCAGTTCAAACAAACGTGCACTCGGCCACACGATGGGGGCTTCGGCGCTGTTCGGCGTGGCGGGGGCAGTGGTGGCGTTGCAGCACCAGACTTTGCTCCCCATCGCCCAGTGGACGGGCACACCATTCGACCACGTTGAGGTGGTCACGAGTGCACGTCATAGCCGAATCGATGCGGTGTTGACGACCTGTCTGGCTTTCGGCGGGGTGAACACGGCATTCGTGATGAGTCGATTCTGATGCCCCTGCCGTCGGTCATCAGGGCCTGGGCCACCGTGGTTGCCGGCGCTGAACGTCGGCCGCGACCCGCGTGGTTGTCGCCGGCGCAGGCGCGACGACTCGATCCCCTCGCCAGCTTGGTCGTCGCTGCCGTCGATGGTTTGCCGCGCGGGGGCCTGGCTGAAGAAACCGCCGTCGTGGTCGGTTCGGCCTGGGGCAGCGTGCATAGCACCGTCAATTTCGTCGATGGCATGGCAACGTGGGGCGATGGCGGCGGCAGTCCCGCAGCATTCACGACCAGTGTCCACCATCACTCCGCCAGCAGCCTGTGCGAGATCCTTGGGCTTCATGGGCCGGTGGCGACGATTTCCTGCGGCGGAACCAGCGGCCTTACGGCGCTGCGGTGGGCCAAGCTCATGCTCGATCAGGGTCGCGCCCCGGCGGTGCTGGTGGTGGCTGCGGATCTGCCTTCCCCTTGGAGTCGTCGGATCGTCGAGTCACTGAGTGCCTGCCCTTTTGCGGTCGGGGGAGGGGCCACCGCCTTGCTGCTCACCAGTGGGGGCAGCGGCAGGACCATGCGCGTCGCACCCCAGCGTTCAGCCGCTTCAGACGTCATCTGTGTCGATGGTGGTGGTTCGACTCCGGCAGAAGAGCGGCTGCTGCTCCGGCGAGGCGGAGCCAGACGGACGCGCGCGGTCGATCAGCATGGGGTCTGGTGGCCGACCGCGGCACTGTCGGCAGTGCCCTGGAATTCACCCGAGTCCATCCTCGTGCGCGAGCACGGGGATGGCATATTCCTTGAATTCCTGCTGGATCCCATGGTCTCGACCTGAGGTGGACCGCATGCGTTTTCGATCTGTCCTCTGCACCTGCGGCCTCATCACGATCCTGATCGCCCAGCGATGAGCGGATCCTGGCCCAGCCGTGTGCCGGTATTGATCCCGGTCTACAATCACGTGCAGACGGTGGGCGAGGTGATTGCCGGCTGCCGTGCGCTCGGCGCTCAGGTCATCATCGTGGTCGATGACGGTTCCACCGATGGCAGTGGCGAAGCAGCTCGTCAGGCCGGCGCTGATCAGGTGCTGACCCTGACTCCGAATCAGGGCAAAGGCGCAGCGCTGCGCGTCGGTTTGCGCGCGCTGGCGGCAGCCGGCCATGCGGCGGCGCTCACGATCGACGCCGACTCGCAGCATCCCCCGGCCGAGGGCCTGCGCCTCGCCTGCGCGGCGGCAGCGGATCCCGCCCTGTGGCTCGGCGTGCGCGACATGGCCCAGGCTCCGCGGTCATCGCGTGTCGGCCGCTGGTGGACGAGTCTGTGGACGTGGGTCGCCTGTGGCCTGTGGCCGCGGGACAATCAGACCGGCTTACGCGTGTACCCACTGCCAGTGCTGAGCGAAATGCCGATCGCTGCCGGCCGTTACGCCTTTGAGATCGAATCGCTGGTCAAGGCGGTCTGGCACCGCGTTCTGATTCGACAGCTCGATGTGACGGTGCGCTATCCTGCTGATCGGATCAGCCACTTCCGGGCGTGGATGGATTCGTGGCGGACCGCCTGGGCTTTCACCAGGCTCATCGCCAGACGCTGCATGCCGTGGCCTTATGCGGGCCTGGCCGGGTGGCGCACCGCATTCACCACCGGGCTTACTCCGCGCCGTCTGGCGGCTGCCAGCGCCCTCGGGGCCGCGATCGGCGTGGCGCCGGTGCCGGGATTCCAAATGGGTGTGACCTTATGGTTGGCGATGAAGCTGCGTCTCAACGCCGGGGTCGCCCTGGTGGCCTCGAATATCAGCTTCGGCCCAATGCTCGCGATGTGGTTCGCCCTCGAAGTCGTGGTCGGACATGCGGTGCGCCACGGCAGCATGATCGATCTCCACACGCTGCGTCACCGCATCATCACCGATGGCCCGTGGACCACGCTCGCTCCCTGCCTCGGCGATTGGCTAGTCGGCTCGGTGCCGGTCATGGCGGGCTGTGCGGCCGTCGCCGGACTCACGACCTGGATCGGCGCCACCCGATGGCAGCGGGCTCAGGCCTGATTCGCTCGACGCTCAGTCTGCCCGCGGTCTGAGCGTCATGATGGCTTGGCAGACCGATCATCAGGCGAGACCGACCATGCGAGTTCGACTCGAACTCATGCAATGGTGCGAGTTACCCGACCCACACGAAAGTCTAAGGCCGCAAAATGGGGGTTGAGATGGTTGGCAAGTAGGGGCCCGAATATTGTGGTATTTCACTTACCACAATAAATAAATGACTATCCACATACGGCGATGACCTCCATGCCCCTGCCAACTCCTGCTCACATCACCCTTGTCCAGACTTCTTGGCAGCGTTGCCAGCCGATCATTGATACGGCAGCAAATTTGTTCTACGACCGTCTATTCACCCTCGATCCGTCGTTGCGGTCGCTGTTTCCCGCCGAGATGGGTGAACAGAAGAAGAAGCTGATGACGATGATCTCGGCGGCGGTGGCGGGCCTGAATGACCTCAATGCCCTGGTCCCCGTAGTCCAGAAATTAGGTCGTCGGCATGTGGCGTACAAAGTGGAGGCGCGGCATTACCCGGTCGTGGGCCAAGCGTTGCTCGATACGTTGGCAACGGGTCTCGGCCCCGCGTTCACTCCGGAAGTCAAAGAAGCGTGGACGGTGGTCTATGGCGTTTTGGCTGACACCATGATTTCTGCCGCGTCCACGCCCTGATTTCACCGCCCATATGCAGCTCACCCGTCATACCGATATCGCTTTGCGGGTGTTGCTGTTGTTGACCGATACCGGCGTTGACGGTCTAACGGCGGAACAAGTCGCCACGCGTTTCCGGGTCAATCGCAACCACCTCGCCAAAGTGGTGCAGGCTTTGGCCCGGGCCGGTTACATCCAGGCCAAACGTGGGGTCGGCGGCGGACTGACGATGGCCCGCGCTCCTGAAGAGATCAATCTGGGAGACGTCGTCCGTCAACTTGAGCCCGAGCTGGATTTGCTCGACTGCTTTTCTCCCAAGACCAGCACCTGTCCGATTGCTGATGCCTGCCGCCTGCAACGAGTGCTCGGCACGGCGATGGCGGCATTCTTCTCGATACTCGATCAGACGACATTGGCTGACCTCATGGGGCCCCAAGGCGAACTCACGCGACGCTTGGTCGCACCAAAACGATGACCGCCTGACATCGTGGCTCCCTCGGTCTACGGTGTGCGTTGCCGTGATTGCTCATTATAATGCGACAAAGGGTGCAACAAAGGCGGGGGACAACAAAGGGGGGCACAAAAACTTGATTCTGCTTTGCCGAATCAAGGTGGTGTGTCCGCTTTGCCCACGTTTATCACGGTAAATACTATGAAATATAGACTTAGGAAATCTACGGCGACCCACCTTGATTCTGCTTTGCTGAATCAAGGTGGTGTGTTGCTTTGTTTCCTTTGTTTCCTCGCATTTGTGATCCGGAGTAAGGTAATAATTATGCATATAATTTGCATATTGATTATTTGTTTCACATCATGCGCGTCGTTCAGCGTGGAGCCTGGCGTGGGACTTAGGGAAATAGCAGAAAGTCCCGTTATGATGACTGATGTTAAAACCAAGGCGTTATATTTGCAGCGCGTGATCAGAGATGACGCGAATCGGGTTAGTCTGTTAATTATTAACCCTTTTGGAACCAAACCTATCTCTGGCGCATCTGCTCTGATTCTTATTGACGGGTTGATGTGTGTTCATGTTGTTGTAACAAATGTAGCCGGCATTGACGAACAACCCGTATACACATTGGACGCAACCAATATGCGCGCTAACAAAAAGGGTGGGGCTGATGAGCCAATATCAATAGTGGAAATCACTGGGATGAGGCCAAATCGGGTTGAGATAGCCGTTGGCCCCGATTTGGTTGTGCTCAAGTTGCGTTTGCCCTCTGGCGGTGGGTATCCTGAGATTGAGTGCGAGTTAGCTGAAGTTGGGGGACACAAAGGGGACACACCCAATGCTGTTCGGCTAAGGATGGTGCGATTCCCCTGAAAAAACTGTGATTTTCATCAATTTGGAATTGTAGTTTGGGTATTTGGGCGGATGGTCGTCCGAGTATGCAAACATGAAAACCACCGGTTGGCCGGTAATTTCACAGCTTCTCCTTAGCCGAACAGCATTGGGTGTGTCCCCTTAGTGTCCCCAGCATCAGCCAACCACAAGCATTTAGCAGTCAAAAATTCCTGATTTACCGATAAAAACCAACTTCCTTAGCCGAACAGCATTGGGACACACCCAATGCTGTTCGGCTAAGGAGAAGCTGTGAAATTACCGGCCAACCGGTGGTTTTCATGTTTGCATACTCGGA
>JANYGY010000125.1 GCA_025362255.1 Planctomycetales bacterium | reverse complement strand
ACCGCGAAGATGCTCGCGGACCGACAAAATGCTTACTTCTTCTTGAGCAGGTTCGACAAGCTGGCGCCAGCTTTGTTGCCGTACTTGTTGCCAAATTTCTCAACCCGGCCGGCGGTATCGAGGATGCGCTGATTGCCGGTGTAGAACGGATGGCTGGCAGCCGATACGTCGACCTTGATCAGAGGATACTCGCTGCCGTCGACGGTGACTTTGGCTTCGGTTTTGATGGCGCTGAGGATCAGATACCGGGCACCGCTGACGGTGTCCTGGAAAATGACTTCACGCATTACGGGATGGAGGTCTTTTTTCATAAATTTCTCGTTCTTCAGCCCTTCTTCTTTTTGGCGTTCTTCTCGCCCTTATCGGCCTTATCGCCCTTGGATCCTTTATCTGCCTTGGCGCCCTTATCAGCTTTATCACCCTTGCCGGAGGCCTCGGGCTTGCCGCTCTTGGCCGGCTTATCGGACTTCTTATCCGACTTTTTGTCCGATTTCTCAGCCTTGTCGTCACCTTCGGCAGCGTCGCCTTCAGCAGGCTTGGCATTCTTGCTCTCGGCCTTGGCCTTGCGGGCGGCTTCGAGGGCGGCGAGGGTTTCAGCGAGACTGGGCGCGTTGGGATCGCTGTTGACGACTTCGACCTTGATGGTCACGGCGACCTTGTTGTGCAGCTTGACTTCGATGCTGTAGACGCCGAGACGGCGGATACGGTCGACGAGATGGACCTGCTTCGAGTCGACCACTACCCCGGTCTTGGCCAGCGCCTGGACGATTTCCTTGGTGCCGATGGCGCCAAACAACTCGGTCTCATGCGCAACCCGACCAGAAATCTGGATCGTGGTACCTTGGATGCTCTTAGCGAGCGCCAGGGCCTTGATTTCGCGTTCGGCTTCCGACTTGGCAGCTTTCTCACGCAGGACTTCGACCTGACGTTTGGCAGCCGCGTTGGCCGGAATGGCGAAAGCGTGGGTGAACAGATAGTTGCGGGCATACCCCGGCGACACTTTGACCATGTCGCCCATGTTGCCGAGCTTCAGGACGTCTTTGACCAGGAGGACTTCTTGCTTAGCCACGGTTCACCTCACTCGCCCACGTAGGGCAGCAGACCGAGGAAGCGGGCCCGCTTGACGGCGGTCTGCACTTGGCGCTGGTAGAAGGACGAGACGCCATTGCGCTTGCGGCTTTGGATCTTGCCCTGGGCCGAGACGAGACGCTGAAGAGTAGCGACGTCACGGTAATCGACTTCAAAGATCTTATCTTTGGTGAAGCGGCAGGCTTTGGGAGCCTCGACGCGCTTGGGGCGCTTGGTGCGCTTGAATTTGCCTTTGGCCTTGGGGCCGCCGAAACCGGATCCTGGCTTCATAGTGTGAACTTTCGTCTGCTGTGTTGGTTTATGATTGATTGGATATTAAAAAGGCGGCTCGTCGTCCCCAGCGCCAGCAGCAGGAGCCACTGGACGCGCTGGAGATGGACGGACATCACTGTCCGCGTGATCTGAGCGGTCATTGCCCTCAGCGCGATCTCCTGAAGCGGCAGCGCGTGGAGCGCCATCGCTTCTGATTTCAGCGCCCTTTGAATCAGTGAACTGCACGTTATCTGCGACGACCCGGAGCTTCGAGCGCTTTTGCCCCGATTCCTTGTCATCCCAGCTATCGAGCTTCAAACGGCCTTCGACAAAGCAGCCCCGGCCTTTGGTCAGGTATTGCCCGACCAATTCCGCCGTGCGACCCCAGGTCTCGACGTCCACGAAGGTCGTCTCTTCCTTGGGTTGCCCGTTGGCATCCTTGAAGCGCCGATTGATCGCGAGACCAAACTCGGCGACCGCCTTTTCGTTCGCCAAGAAGCGAACTTGAGGGTCGCGAGTGAGATTACCCGCCAGCATCACGCGATTGAGGTTGAGGGCCATGGCTTACCGATCAGGCGTCGTATGACCCGGGGGAAGCTGCGGCTGCAGCAGCCGCGGCGATCGCGGCGGCGGCGGCGTTGGCCGCGGTCTTGGTGCGTTGATCCTTGATCCGCTCGAACTCCTTGCCGGGGCGCGAGATGATCAGCTGACGGATGATCGCGTCACTGAGCCGGGCACGACGTTCGATCCGCTCGACGATCGCGGGATCGGCCGTGAAGTAGGCGTTGAGGTAGAGAGCCGAGGTCTCGCCATCGATGGGGTAGGCGATCGCGCGCTCTTCCCACTTTTCGATTTCGATGAACTGGGCGCCTTCGCCTTCGTAGGTTTGGCGAACGGCGGCAATCGTGCCGTCGTAATCTGTCCGCGCCGAGGCAGCCTTCACCAAGATGGTGGCCTCGTAAGTGCGCGTCAGCTGACTGCTCGTTGCGAGCTGAGTCATAGATGCTCCTGTGCGACTCTCTGGGAGTCGCGATTCGTGGACCGGTGGGATGCACCGGGGGGCCGGAAAGCGTCAGCCCCGAACGCATGCGACTATCCGCAAAAGCGGATAGTCGCCTGATGTTTTACTTCTTTGCCGCGGGCTTGGCAGCGGCTGGTTTCGCAGCGGCGGCCTTGGCGGCCTTATCTGCCTTGGCAACGGCCTTGGCCGGCTTGATGCCGGTCTTGGCGACTGGCGCAGTCGTCGCCGAGATCGCTTTGGCCAGACGCGACTTGGTGCGCGCAGCGGCGTTCTTATGGATGGTTTTCTTAGCCGCAGCCTGATCAAGAGCCTTGGTCACTTCACGATACAGGGTCTCGGCTTCGGACTTGAGGCCATCATGAACGGCGCGGGTGATGCGCTTCTTGATGGTCTTCAGCTCGGTGAGCTGATCCTTGTTACGGATCCGGCGTTCTTCGCTTTGACGATGACGCTTGGCTGCACTGCGGGTATGGGGCATATTCTCTGTGGGCTCTCTATGTGTCTTGTCTAGCTTTTAAGCTCTGACTTTAGGCTCTGATTTTAGGCTCTGATTTTAAGCGTTGTCTTTATGGTCTGGGTTCAGCCTCCACCGCGCAGCTTGCTCAGCCGGGTGGCAGCATCCTTGTAATTCAGATCTATTGCGACGATACGTTCGAAGTCCTTGATGGCGTCATCTCGCTTGCTTTGGTCTTCCAGTACGCGGCCTCGAAGGTAACGAACCTCCTTGGCCTTGTCCGACTGGTCATCCAGCGCGAGCGAGAGGTAAGAAGTGTATTGCTGCACAGCAAGATCAAGCAGATTCTTCTTGGCGAAGCAAAACCCGAGATAACGGTGCGATTCTTGGCGCACTTTCGGGTCGCCAACGGTCTTCTGGAACTCGGTTGCCGCCCCATCGATGTCACCGCTTTGGATCAGCCGGGTCCCGAGATTGAAGCGATGGGTCATGTCGGTGGGCTGACGCTCGACGCGCTTGCGG
Source organism: Planctomycetales bacterium (assembly GCA_025362255.1). GTDB lineage: Bacteria > Planctomycetota > UBA11346 > UBA11346 > UBA11346 > CAIUVD01. The sequence goes on along the minus strand of JANYGY010000125.1, from coordinate 12,331 downwards.
TACTCGCTGATCTCAAGCTGCAGGCGCTCGGTCTTCGCGGCGGCCAGCGCCTCGGCGTCTTGGCCGGGGGCCGACAGGGCTTCGACCTTTAGACGCAGCTCTTCGATGGCGATGTCGCCGAGGCGGATGGCGAGGGTGAAGTCGTGCTCGTCGAGCGCGAGGGCCTTATGGAAAGCCGCTTTGGCCTCGCCGAGCTGATTGATCCGCCGATGGATGTCGCCTTTTTTGACCCACAACTGCTTATCTGCGGGATTTTGCGCAAGGTCCTGCTCGATGTAGCCGAGGATCTCCTTGGCGTCTTCGACGGTGCGGATGATCCGGTTCATCGCCTCGGATTTTTGGGCCCCGGAATCGGAGGCGAGCTGGGTTCTGAAATCGCCGGTCGAGGCCCCGGTGCGCTGGGTCATCGAGCGCATCGCCTCGAGATTCTTGATCGTGCGGCCGGCTTCGTGGTGCTGGGGCTGGGCCCTTTCGAGATCGCGCAACAGCTTGATCGCTCGTTCGAGTTCACCCTTGTCCTTGTAGATCTGGGCGAGTTGCCAAAGCACCTTTTCGCTGAAGAGACCGGTCGCGATGAAGTCCTCATAATAAAAGATCGCGATGTCGATCATCGGTTTGACCTTGACCGACATCGCCTGGGCGGCGGCGGCAAGTTCCGCGATGACCTTGGGCTCGGCATTCTTGCTCAGGCGCTTGGCCTGCGCGATGAGCTGCTTGTGCGGATCGCTGGACATGGTGGGCAGGGCGAGCGAGCCGAACATGCTGCTTTTGCCGCCTTCCTTCGCTTTTTTGCGCGCGGCCTCGAGCAGCAGCTTGTGGACTTCGATGTTCGCCGGATCGAGATCCAGGCACTCTTCCATCTGTTCCAAGACGTAATCGTACTGCCGGCGGTCAATGGACTGCCGGGCGCGGATAAGGTGCTTGCTCAGATCGGGCATGGCGTCGGACTCACTGCAGGAGGAGGGGTCGACGGGTCAAAGCGGATCGAAATCCGGTCGAAAAGACCCATCAATGGTTGCACGAGGGTTGAAAGTGTCACGATCCCCCTTCTCACGCAAGATCCACCCGACTCTTATGACTGCGCCTGCCTCATACCCATCTCATGTGTCGTTGATCGAATATCCCCACCCCGCGCTGCGGCGGCGCGCGGCTGAAGTGACGGTGTTCGACGACGCCCTGCGGACCTTTTGCGGGCGGATGTTCGAGGTGATGGATCTCAACAAAGGCGTCGGTCTGGCTGCGCCGCAGGTGGCGGTGTCGGCCCGGATCTTCGTCACCGATCACGAGCGGCGTAAACGTGACGACGATGACCATTCGGTCAGCGATCGGCGCATCTGGATCAATCCCCGGATCGAGCGCACGACCGGCATCTCGGCGTTCGAAGAAGGCTGCCTGTCGTTTCCGGGCATCTATGCCAAGGTCCACCGGCACAATCAGTTCGACATCGTCGCCCAGGATGAATACGGCACCGAGCGCCGCCTGAGCCTGGATGTCGATGCCGGTGATTTCCTCGGCATCGTGGTGCAGCATGAACTCGATCACCTTGATGGGATCGTGTTCGTCGACCACCTGACGCCGACCCAGCTGACCTTGTGCCGGCGCAAGCTGGGCGAACTGGAAAAAAACTTCAAGAAGGCCACCGGCAGCGCCGGCAGCATCCTGCGGCGCTGACCGCATGACTGCTCCACCCGCGATGGACGACCTGCGTTTCACCCTTCCCGATGATCGCGACCGCTTGGCGGATCTGGGCCGGATTGCCGGTGGGCTGGTCCATGAATTGAAGAATCCGCTGGGCGTCATCCTGTTGAATACCGAGCTGCTGCTGAGCCAGAATCTGGCGGCCATCCCGGGCACCGCCGAGCGCGAGCGCGCCGAAAAGCGGATCAAGCGGATCCACGACAGCGCCACCACCTTGCAGGCGGTGGTGCAGGCGTTTCTCGCCTTCGCTCGGCCGACCCGGCCGGATCCGCAGCCGATCGATCTCAATGGCGTTCTCGAATCGCTGATCGACGAGCAATCCGAACTGAACGCCGCGGCGCACGTCGAGGTGACCTTCCGCGCTGATCCGTACCTGCCGCAGGTCGCCGGAGATGCGCTGCATCTGCGCAGCGTGCTGCTCAACATCCTGACCAACGCCCGTGAAGCTTTGATGCTTCGTCCCGATCTGGATCGCCGGATCCTGATCGTCACGCGCAGTGCCACCGACCAGGCGCGGATCGTGATCGCCAACAACGGGCCGCCGCTGCCGGAAAAAGTCGTGGCCCGGATGTTCGAGCCGTTCACCACGACCAAGGAAGGCGGCACCGGTCTTGGGCTGGCGATCGTCCGGCGCCTGGTCGAGTTGCACCACGGCACGATCGCGGTGAGCAGTGATAAAGACCAAGGTGTTTCGTTCACCATCGAATTCACGACCCGTCTCGGACCTGCCCGCCATCGTCACGAACTGCCGTTGCCTTCGGCAGACGCGGTGGTGCACACGGACTCGCCGATCACCTCTGATCCCTCTCGCGAAATCAACTGAAGCCCATGGCCAATATCCTGGTAATCGACGATAATCTGACCAACCGCGAGACCTACGCCGACATCCTCGAAGGCGAAGGGCACACCGTGCTCAGCGCAGGCAGCGGCGAAGAAGGGTTGGCCAAGCTCACCGCGGCGGCGATGGATGCGGTGCTGTGCGATCTCAAGCTGCCGAATCTCGATGGCTTGGCGACGATGGAGCTGGCTCACGAAAAACATGGGCCCCTGCCCTGGATCCTGATCACCGGCCATGGCAACGAGGAAACGGCGGTCGCGGCGATCAAGCAGGGCGCTTTCAATTATCTGACCAAGCCGGTCGATCTGTCACGACTCAAGGCGACGGTCGAAAGCGCGGTGCGCATGGCTTCGGCCAATCGCGAGAACAAGGCGCTACGCCGCGAGTTGGGCTATGAAGAGGCCCTCGACCGGATCGTCGGCACGTCGGCTGCGATCCGCGCGGTGAAGGCAATCATCCGCCAGGTCGCGAAAACCGACGCCACGGTGCTGATCGAAGGCGAAAGCGGCACCGGCAAAGAGCTGGTCGCGGACGCGGTGCACGCGCTGTCGAATCGCAGCGGCCGGCCCTATGTGAAAATCAACACGGCGGCGATTCCCCATGATCTGCTCGAGAGCGAACTGTTCGGCCATGAGCGCGGTGCATTCACCGGTGCCGTGCAGTTGAAGAAGGGGAAATTCGAGATCGCCGACACCGGGACTCTCTTCCTTGATGAGATCGGTGAAATGCCGCTCGACAGCCAAGTGAAGCTGCTACGCGTGTTGCAGGACGGATCGTTCGCCCGCGTTGGCGGTAACGTGCCGATCGCGACCGATGTGCGGATGGTCTGTGCGACTAATCGCAATCTGAAAAGCGAAGTGCTGGCCAGCCGCTTTCGCATGGATCTCTACTTCCGGCTGAACGTCGTCAGCATCACCGTGCCGCCGCTGCGCGAACGTCGCGAAGACATCACGTTGCTGGCCCGAGCTTTCCTCGAACGCCTCAACCGCCGGCACAATCAGAACAAAGAATTGGCTGATGGCCTGGTTCAGCATCTGCGTCGCCAGGACTGGCCGGGCAACGTCCGCGAACTCGAAAACTACATTGAAAAGCTCTACGTCCTGACGCCGGGGAAAGTCATCACCAATGATCCCCCAGGCGCCGCTGACGAGCGGCCTACATCGCCGCTGGGCAACTACCGGCCGAACGTCGAGCGGCTGTCGGCGAACGACAGCAATGCCGCGCCATCTGCAGATGAAGCGATTCGCGCCTTGATCGGCTTGCCCGTCGATGAGGTCGAAAAGCGTCTGATCCTTGCGACCCTCAGCCATTTCATGGGCAATAAATCCAAGGCCGCGCGGCAACTGCAGATCGGGGTCAAGACGCTGTACCGCAAGCTGATCGAGTACGGGGTGCAGGTCCCGGGCGAAGAAGAGACGGAATCACCGCCCGGATCCGCTCAGCGGCCCGCGCCATGATCCTGCTCACCAATGACGATGGCATTGACGCCCCGGGCTTTCGCGCCCTGTACCGCGCCCTGCGCCGCGACACCGGCCACGCAGTGCTGGCGGTGGCGCCGCTGCATGAGCGATCGGGCATGGGGCATGCGATCAGTGTCGATCGGGCGTTGACCGTGAGCTGCCGCAGCGAGCCGGGATTCTTCGGTTTTGTGATCGACGGCACGCCGACCGATTGCACCAAGCTGGCCTTGGATCGGCTCTGCCCAATGGCGCCCGAGCTGGTGGTCAGCGGCATCAATCGGGGCCCGAATGTGGGCCGCAGCGTGTTCTATTCGGGAACCCTCGGCGCAGCGATGGAGGCCGCGGTGCTCGGCTTTGCGGCCTTGGCGGTGTCGCGCCAGGTCGAAGCCCAGACGGTCGAAGATGGCGCGTCGTTTGCCGCGGGCTGGGCCAAGCAATTGCTGGGACGCAAGGAATTCGCCGGAAAATTGGTGAATCTCAATCTGCCTGGACCGGCTTCGCCGTCGTGGCGTGAACCGGTCATCCGCAGTCACGGCACCGGCGGCTATCGCGAAAGCTATCGCCAGGTGCGCGACCCTGATCCCAGTCATGAACATGACCATGGTCCCAACCAGAGTGCCAGCGTGAGCAGCGGCGAATCGCGCTGGCGGTTGCATGGCGAATGGGTCGCGGGCGAGGGCGATGATGACGCTGCCGCACTGACCCGCGGGCATCCGGTGCTGTCCCTCTTGGGTCCGGATTTCAATGTTCCCGACCGGCCGCTGCGGCGCTTGCTTGACGGAGGCATCCGTGGTCGCTGAGGAGGTCGTGAAACCCGGCGAGTTTCCGCCGCAGGGTGCTCCCGAGCAGATGATCGTGGTCGAGAACCTCCATAAATCATTCGGACAGCAAACCGTCCTGGCCGGCGTTTCGTTGACCGTGCAACAGGGCGAAACGCTGTGCATCCTGGGTCGCTCGGGCACCGGAAAAAGTGTCCTGCTGAAAACGATCATCGCCCTGCTCGACCCCGACGCCGGCAAGGTCACGGTCCTTGGCCGCGATCTGCATGCACTGCCGGAAAGCCAACGTCTGACCGCGCGCAAGGACCTCGGTTATGTGTTCCAGGGTGCTGCCCTGTTCGACTCCTTGACGGTGTGCGAAAATGTCGGTTTCAGCCTGTATCAACAGGGTCAACCCGCGGCTGAAATCCGCGAACGCGTGGTCGACAGCTTGGCCGCGGTCGGCCTGGCCCATGCCATCGACAAGCTGCCGTCACAACTATCGGGAGGCATGCAGAAACGTGCCGGCTTGGCCCGGGCGATCATCAAAAGACCTCGCATCGTCCTGTACGATGAGCCAACCACCGGCCTTGATCCTCTGACCACCGATACGATCAACGACATCATTCTAAGCCTGCAACGCAGCCATGGCATCACCTCGATCGTGGTGACCCATGATGTGCGCAGCGCGCTGACCATCGGCACGCGTTTGATCCTGCTCGAATGCGGCGTCATCGCAGCCTCGGGCACGCCGGACGAGATGCGTGCCCACCGCGATCCCTTGGTCCGCAGATTTCTCGGTCTTGACTGAATCACCGTTCGATTGGCTGCATTTTATTACAGAAGGTCGATAAAACGGTCATAATTGCCGCGAAAGCAGTCTGAAACCGGTGAAATAGAGTTGCACGATGCGACATTGATGCGCCGTGAAACGCTGAAAATAGGTTCATGGCCATCCAGCTCATGCATCAGGAGTTGTCCAAAACCTCGTTGAACCGCACCGCCGAACGAGCGCGGGCCTTCAACGAGATGCGCCTCGGCGATCAGCTGAGTCCAAGTTACCGCAATCTGGACCAGTGGCTGCGCCACGCATCCACGACCGAACTGGAACGGCAACAGCGCGAGGCCTCCAAACGATTCCATCGCCGAGGCATCACCTTCACGGTTTATGGCGACGACTCGGGCACGGAAAGGCTGATCCCGTTTGATCTGATGCCGCGCATCCTGGGGGCCAAGGAATGGGATCTGGTGAGTCGCGGGTGCATTCAACGGGTGACCGCGCTCAACGCCTTTTTGACCGACATCTATGGCCGCCAGGAGATCCTCGCGGCGGGGCGCATTCCCCGCGAAGCGGTGCTCGGCAACCGCATGTGGTGTCCGCAGGCGGTGGGCGTGGCGACGCCCCACGGAGTGCATGCGCATATCGCCGGCGTCGATCTGGTACGCGTCTCGCCGAGCCAATGGTTTGTCCTGGAAGACAACCTGCGGACGCCCTCGGGGGTCAGCTACATGCTCGAAAACCGTAGCGCGATGATGCGGCTTTTTCCGCATCTGTTCCAGCAGCAGGCAATTGCCCCGATCGATCATTATCCCGCGGTGCTGCTGGCGAATCTCAAGGCCTGTGCGCCGCGTGATCGGCTCAACGATGATCCGCAGGTCGTGGTGCTGACTCCGGGCAGCTTCAACAGCGCCTATTTCGAACACGTTTATCTAGCGGCGCGGATGGGTGCCATCCTGGTCGAAGGCGGCGACCTGTTCGTCGACCACGGCCGGGTCTGGCGCCACACCACCACCGGTCCGCAGGCAGTCGATGTGATCTACCGCCGGGTCGATGATGAGTACCTCGATCCGGCGGAGTTCCTGGGCACCAGCACGCTGGGCGTGCGGGGGGTGATGGAGGTCTATCGCCAGGGTCGGGTGACGATCGTGAACGCGGTGGGCAATGGCGTCGCCGATGACAAGGCGACGTACATCCACGTGCCGGAGATGATCCGCTTCTACCTCGGTGAAGAACCGCTGCTCAGCAATGTCCCGACGTACTGCTGCAGCAAGGCCGACGAGCTGCAGTACGTGCTCGAACATCTGCATGAGCTGGTGGTCAAGGAGATTCACGGCTCGGGCGGGTACGGCATGCTGGTCGGCCCGGCAGCCACCACCGCCGAACGCCTCGCGTATCGCGAACGGTTGCTTGCTGATCCTGCTGGATTCATCGCCCAACCGACGCTCGCCCTATCGACCTGTCCGACGTTCGTCGCGCAAGGCATCGCCCCACGGCATGTCGATCTGCGACCTTATGTCTTGTCCGGTGCGACCACCACGCTGGTGCCGGGCGCGCTCACCCGGGTGGCGCTCAAGGAAGGGTCGCTGGTGGTCAACAGCAGCCAAGGCGGCGGCACCAAGGACACCTGGGTGCTGTGCAGCGACGAACTCGCAGGATCCGGGCCGTGCTGAGTCGTCTCGCCGGAAATACGGTGTGGATGGCGCGATATCAGGAACGCGCCGAATCGCTCGCCCGGCTCACCGCGGTGACTCAACACTTATCGTTGCTGCCGGAATATGCCGGCGCCGCCGAAGCGCCGTGGATCGATGCCCTGGCGGTCCTCGGAGGCGTGGCCGCATTCACCACCCGCCACGGCGAGGTGACCCCGGCGGCGGTGCTCGACCACCTGCTGCTCGACCGCGATAATCCATCGAGTCTGTACAGCTGCTTCCGTGGGGCGCGTGACAATGCGCGCACCGCCCGGCATCTGTTATCCGAGGCGTATTGGGACGCACTGAATTTCACGTGGCTCACCGCCCAGGCGCTGGATCAGGACGAGCTTGCCATGCGTGGCGTCGACGATGTCGCGCAGTGGGCGATGCAGCGGTGCTACCTCGTGCGCGGCGCGGCCGAGGATCTGCTGCGCGATGAAGTGCCGCACGCGCTGATGGTCGGTCAGGCGATGGAACGCGGCGACCATGTGGCGCGCCTGCTCGCGGTTTTTCTGCGTGGTGAACTGGCTGATCCGGAAATCGCCGTAGTTCCGGGAACGCCGACCTATCGCCGGTGGGAAGCGCTGCTCGCCGCGACCGCGCTGGATGAGTCGTATCGCCGGGCCTATTCAGCCGCGATCGATCCTGAAAAAGCACTGCGTCTGATCCTGACCCACCCGACCTCACCGCGCTCACTGGTGGTCAATATGCGCCGTTTGAGCGATGGACTCGATGGTCTGTTCGGGTTGGCCCGCCTGCCGCAGTCGACCCGCGATGCCTTGGACCGGGTCACCGAACATCTGGCGGATGCCAACGATGGCGCCTTGCTCACCGGGCATCTTGGAACCTATCTGATGACGCTGACCCAGCTCACCGACGCGGTTGGCGAACAGGTGCTCGCCGCCCTCCTTCATTCTCCAGCGCCGCCCGCGACTTCATCCATGTCACAGACCCAAACGCAGCAATCGACCTGACCTCATGAGCCTTCGCGTCGCCCTGCATCATCAGACCACATACACCTATTCGCGTCCCGTGACGCTGCTGCCGCAGGTCGTGCGTCTGCGTCCCGCGCCGCACTGCCGCACGCCGATCCTGAGCTACGCGCTGCGCGTGACGCCGGAGGATCACTTCCTCAATTGGCAGCAGGATCCGCACGGCAATTGGCTGGCGCGTCAGGTGTTTGCGGCGCCGACCACCCAGCTCACGGTCACCGTCGATCTGGTGGCCGAGTGGACGGTGGTGAATCCGTTTGATTTCTTCGTCGAGCCCAGCGCTGAACATTTTCCGTTTCGTTACGAGCCCGAGGTGGCCGAGGAACTCGCCGGGTTCCGCCACAGCCAGCCGCCGTCGCAGCGGTTAACCTCGTATCTCAACAGCATCCGCAGTCTGGTCGGCGATCAGCTCAAGACCGTCGATGCGCTGGTGGCGATCAATCAGCGGCTGCACCGCGACATCAGTTATGTCATCCGCCTTGAACCAGGAGTGCAGACCCCGGACGAGACGCTGCTCAAACGCTCTGGCTCGTGCCGGGATTCGGCGTGGCTGCTGGTCCATCTGCTGCGCCATCTCGGGTTGGCTTCGCGGTTCGCCTCAGGCTATCTGATCCAGCTGGTGCCGGATCAGCGCGCGATCGATGGCCCCAGCGGGGCAGAAAATGATTTCACCGATTTGCATGCCTGGTGCGAAGTCTTCATCCCCGGCGCTGGTTGGATTGGTCTCGATCCAACCAGCGGGCTGCTCGCCGGCGAGGGCCACATCCCGCTCGCCTGTACTCCGGCCCCGGCGACCGCCGCGGCGATCTCAGGAGCTTTGGACTACATCGCCGATGAAGCCGACCCGCTGAAGACCGAGTTCACCGTGGTCATGACGGTCAGCCGGATCAGCGAAACACCACGCGTGACCAAGCCATTCACGCCAGCTCAGAGCGCAGCGATGGATGCGCTTGGCGAGCAGATCGACGACGATCTCACCCGCCTCGACGTGCGGTTGACCACGGGCGGCGAACCGACCTTCGTCGCGCTCGATGATCCGGATGGCGAGGAATGGAACACCGCTGCGCTCGGGCCGAGCAAACGCGGGCGTGCGCTGGATCTGCTCGACCGTCTGCAGCAGCGATTTGCGCCAGGGGCCTTGCGCCATCTCGGCCAGGGAAAGTGGTATCCCGGTGAACCGCTGCCGCGCTGGGCATTCGGCTGCTATTGGCGCGCCGACGGGGTGCCGCTGTGGCGCAACCCCGCACTCTACGCCGATGAGCGCCGGCCTGCTGGTAACGGCCCCGAGCAGGCGGCGGCATTCGCCCAAGCGCTCTGCGAGCGCCTGGGCTTGCCGCGCACACGGGCCGTGCCCGCGCATGAGGACGTGTGGTTCCAGCTGTGGAGTGAACGTCAATTGCCACCGGATACGGATCCTTTGCAGGCCGATCTCACGGATCCACTCGCACGCCAGCGGCTGGCCACACTGCTGGATCAGGGTCTCGATCGGATCGCCGGTTATGCGATACCGCTGAATCGCGCCGAAGGCCGTTGGCAGTCGAGCGACTGGTTGCATGACACCATGCAACGCAGCGCGCTTTTTCTGATACCCGGCGATTCACCGATGGGGTTTCGCCTGCCGGTGGAATCGATGCGCAAGCGCCCGGCAACTGGCGCCGAGCGTGATCCCTTCGCGCCACGCGGGCCGCTGCTGCAAGGTGCTGTTCATGCCGAAGAAACATCTCCGCAAATTCCACCGGAGACCACCGACGACGTACGCACCGAGTTGTGCGTCGAGGCGCGTGACGGCAATCTTCAGGTGTTCATGCCGCCGTGCTGGACGATCGAGGATTACCTTCAGCTGATCAGCGCGGTCGAGGACACCGCCGAAGCAACTGGGTTGGCGGTGATGATCGAGGGCTACGCGCCGCCGCGCGATCCGCGATTGCTCAGCTTTTCGGTGACTCCGGATCCAGGGGTGATCGAGGTGAATATTCAACCGGTCGCGACCTGGCGCGAGCTGACCACGCTCACCGAAGTCCTCTACGAGGAAGCCCGCCAAGCACGTTTGACGACTGAGAAATTCCTCGTCGATGGTCGGCATGTCGGCACTGGGGGCGGCAATCATCTGACCTTGGGTGGGGCGATTCCGGCTGACAGTCCATTTCTGCGTCGGCCGGATGTCCTGCGATCGTTGATCGCGTATTGGCACAACCACCCGTCATTATCGTATCTTTTCTCGGGCATGTTCATCGGCCCGACCAGCCAGGCGCCACGTGCCGACGAGGCCCGCACCGAGCGGATCTACGAACTTGAGCTGGCCCTGAGTCAGATTCCCGATCATGCGGTGTGTCCGCCATGGCTGGTTGATCGGGTGTTGCGTCATCAGCTGGTGGATCTCACCGGCAACACCCATCGCAGCGAATTCTGCATCGATAAATTATTCAGCCCTGATTCGGCGAGCGGCCGTTTGGGCATCGTTGAATTGCGCAATTTCGAAATGCCGCCGCATCCGCGCATGAGCTTGGCGGCGCAGGTGCTGGTGCGCTCGCTGGTCGCACGCTTCTGGGAAAAACCGTACCATCAACCGCTCGCGCGCTGGGGCACCCAGCTGCATGACCGGTTCATGCTGCCGCATTTTGTCGCGGATGATTTCGCTGACGTACTCGGTGAACAACAGGCGCACGGCCACGCCATCGATCCCGCCTGGTTCATCGCCCAGCATGAATTCCGCTTTCCGCTGCTCGGGCGGATGGCGTACCGCTCGATCCGCTTTGAGCTGCGCTTGGCCTTGGAGCCATGGCACGTGCTCGGCGAAGAACAGCGCCGCAGCGGCACCGCACGTTATGTCGATTCGTCGCTCGAACGGGTACAGATCCAGGTCGACGGTCTGCCGCCCGATCGCTACCTGATTGCGGTCAATGGGGTGACCGTGCCGCTGACCGCGACCTCGGTGACGGGCAGCTTCATCGCCGGCGTGCGCTATCGCGCGTGGCAACCGGAGTCGTGCCTGCATCCGACGATTCCGGTGGATGTGCCGTTGGTATTCGAACTGATCGATACGTGGAACGACACCGCGGTCGCCGGCTGCACCTACCACGTCGAGCATCCTGGCGGCCGCAATCCGATCACCCGACCGGTCAACGCCTATGAGGCCGAAGGTCGGCGCTCGGCCCGCTTCGCCCCGCGTGGCCGGACCGCGCTTCGCCAACCGCAACCAGCGCCGGTGATCGATCCCTCCTCGCCGTTCACCTTGGATCTGCGCACATGTTGACTGATCCGGCTGCACTCCGGGCTCACGTATCGAACCTAGTGCCGCATCTGCTGAGCGACTATCGTCCGCCGGACCGTGACGAAGCCCTGGTCGACGGCCACGTGCAGCCGACCTGGCAGCCGCTGTTCAGGCACCTGGATCGCCTGGGCGTCGAGGGCTTGGTGCAACGTCGTGATCAGGCCCTGCGCCTGGTGCGCGACAATGGTCTGACCTACACCGCGCACACCGAGCAGAGTCAGGAGCGGCCGTGGGCCCTCGACATCATTCCGCAGATGATCGGCGCCGAAGAGTGGCGCACCCTGGCTCGCGGGGTGGCGCAACGGGCACGGCTGCAAGACGCGCTGCTGAACGACTGCTATGGCGCGCAACGCTTGCTGCGTGAAGGCCTGGTCCCGCCGGCGGCGATCCTTGCCCACCCTCAATTCCTGCGCCCTTTGCATGGCGTCGCGGTGACGCGACGAGTCGTGGTGTACGGCTGCGATGTGGTGCGGGGTGCCAACGGGACCTGGCAGGTCACCGGCGAGCATGCCCAGGCGCCGATCGGCGCCGGTTACGCTTTGGAGAATCGGATCGTGCTCACGCGCACGATGCCAGAGGCCTATCGCGAATGCCACGTCGAGCGCGTCGCGTCGTTTTTCATCTCGCTGCGTAAGACCCTACGCGCTCTGTCGCCCCACCGGCATGATGATCCACGCATCGTGGTACTTTCGCCGGGGCCGTATTCCGACAGCTATTTCGAACACGCATATCTGGCGCGCTATCTCGGCTTCACCCTGGTCGAAGGCGCTGATCTGACGGTGCGCGATGATCAGGTGCTGCTCAAGAATCTCGGCGGGTTGCATCGCGTCGATGTGATCCTG
>JANYGY010000077.1 GCA_025362255.1 Planctomycetales bacterium | reverse complement strand
CCGCACATGGGCGAGCCGCCCATGCCACTTCAGCAAGCTCTCATTACAGAAAGCTCTTATTCCAGAGGACTCTCACTTCAGAAGGCTCTTACGTGGCATGGGCGAGCCGCCCATGCCACGTAAGCATTCACCGGACGTACTGTTCCCACTCCCACCGGCTGAGTCGCTCGCGGTGGCGGGACAGGGCGTTCCAGGGGCTGCCGGGGGCGGCAATTGCACCAGCGTTGGTGTTGACGCGCAGCAGCAGATTCAGCAGCGCGTGGCGAACGACGGGATCGGGATCATTGGCCGCGCGTTTGGCGATCTCGCCCACTGGTACTGTGGCGGTCCAACTGACGTTGCTCGCGAGTGAGGTCGCCGCCGGGGCCGCGATTTCGCGGGCACCGCCGACGGCGATCGCCACCAGCGAGGCGGCCAGGGTCGAATCGATGTCGAGGCCCATGCGGCTGCAGGCTATGGCGAGTCCGGTAGCGCCATCGTCATCAAGTTCATTTTTGATCCGTTCGCCATCAAGGCGCATGATCGCGGCTTTGATCAGGTCGGGGACATCGCCGCGTTTGAGGAGGGACAACGCATGATTGCGTTCGCCGCCCTTAGCTTGGAGCAGGGCCCAATCGAGCGCGCGCCTGGTTTCAGCCGCGTCGCAGCCTTTGACGCCCATCAGAAACCGCAGCGCATCCTGGCGAACTGCGGCGTTCGCGCTTCCTGGAAGGTGATTTCCCGGTCGCGGATCAGCCAGACGTACGGCAAAGTCGGGGGTCTCCTTGGGGACCAAAAACCACAACGTGGTCAGCGCCGAGGCCAGCAGCTCGGGATCGGTTTCGGTGGCGGTAAAATGTTTGAGTACTTCAGCCAGTGAACGATCACCGGTGGTCCGGATTTCGCGAAGCAAAGCCAGCTTGGTATCGCGATCACTGGCTTTCCAGCGCTTGCTGTTGACCTGATCGCCAGCCCGGCGCACCCACGGCTCGCCGCGATAGAGGAGCCGGGCCGCCAGCAAGGTCGGTGCCTGATCGCCTTGGCGATCGGTGAGGTACGCGATCTGCCGGCTGATCCAATCGGGGTCGACTTGGAACAATGCCCGCCAACGCGCAGCGGCGCTGCGGTCAGGCAGATCGAGGGCCATCGGATTATCGATGGCCGCATAGTCGATGGTCGCTGCGCCAGCGGTTGCGATAGGGCTGAGCGTGAAGCACGCGAGCAGCATTGATGATGCGAGGCGATTCATGGGGCGACCTCGATCCATAAAGGCTTGAGATAGGGGAAGGCGATCTGCAGACGTTCGAGCACCTGCGGATTCTTTTCCGCGAAGGGGCCGACCGAGACGCGCAGGTTGCCAGCATTCGCCGGTTCGACGCGGGCGGTGAACCCGCTTGCGACCAAGGTTTTCGCCAGCGCTTCGGCTTGGGCTTTGTTGGCTTCCGGACCGATCGCGACCTGAATGAGGTGCCGGGGTTGGGGGGCATGCGCCAAGGTCTGGGCGGTGACCCGCGGTTGGCGCAGCACCTCGATCGCCAAGCGATCGGCCAATTGGCGCAGGCGCGTCACCGCAGTGTCGGCGCCACGCAGATCAGCGGCCAGGGAAACCCGGCGTGCCGGACCGACCGTGGGATCGTTCAGCGCTTCGGTCGCCGCGGCGCAGGTCAACGCCGCTGCGCGCAGCCGCTGGGGATCTTCGTCGAGGGTTTCGCGATCGATCAGTTCAATGGTGGTGACGATGCGGAAACGACGGCGGTCGGCCGGCGCGGGTTGTTCCATGGCGAAGATCGCCTGCACCTTGGCCAGATCGACGGCGTGCTGCGAATTGCGGAAACGATAGGTCGCCACCAGATCCTTGACCTGACGGTAACCACCGCCGTTTGGGTCAAGCCATTCAAGCGCTGGCAGCTTGAGTTGGAATTCGGGATTCGAGCTGGATTTGCTGCGTTTGGCGCGCGCCTGCACCAATTGCTTGGCGGCTGGCAGCAGCGCATACGTCAGTTGCACATCCCAGTTCTGCTCCGTCGCGGCCGGTGGCAGGGCGAACAGATTGAGATCGAAAAGCCCGATCGCTCGTGAGCCGCCGATCGGACGGCCGGCGGCATCCAGCAAGCCGGCAGAGCCATCGGGCTCAAGATGATGGAGGCTGATGCGATCGCGACCGCGGGATTCTTCGGCGAGCAAGGCGAGTTCATGGTCACCCGCTTGGTCATTCCCACTGCTGCTTGGTCCGCCTTGGCCGCTGCCGAGACCGATGAGGGCGATGGTCCGTTCCTCGTTTTGAGGCCGGCCTTCGCGATTGTCGGCACTGATTTCGGTGGTGATGGTGACGAGTTTATAAATCAGCACGCAACCCGGTTCGAGGGCGAATCGCGACGGGCGGAACGACAGCGCAAATGCGGTGATTCCGGCAATGCCGGCAAGGATGACGAGGCCGACCACCAGCAGGGTCGTGACCTGCTTGAAATCAGTGCGATCACTAAAAATACGCCGGCCGACGGTCATTCCCGTGATGGTGGTCCGCTCGCCCCGGGGACAAGGGGACAAGAAGGACCAGAGGAGCGCTCCATCAGGGCCACAAGCCGCTGGAGCCGGCGACGAAGGAATCACACTGCGCGCATGCCTGGACCGACATCCGCCTCCGTCACCTCTGTGAGCATCCCGCCGGTGCTCGTCGGAGGGGTGTCGATCGGCGGAGATCTGCCGGTGATCATCGCCGGGCCCTGCGTGATCGAGAGTGAAGCGCACACCCTGCACATGGCGAAGATCGTCAAGGCCGCTGCGGCCAAGGTCGGCCTGCCGGTGATCTTCAAAGCCAGCTTCGACAAGGCCAACCGCACCAGCCATGCAAGTTTTCGCGGCGGCGGCATGGTCGAGGGTTTGCGTATCCTCAGTCG
>JANYGY010000015.1 GCA_025362255.1 Planctomycetales bacterium | reverse complement strand
GTTGCAGTTGCAGTCCTCGGCCAGGATCTCGGCATAGGGCACGCGGCGGGCGTAGGCCGGCACGTCCTGCCCGGCGCGGAACACGTGCACGATCTTGTCGATGTCTTCCGGCCGCAGGTGGTTCTGCGCCTTGCCTTCGCGGTAGTCGCGGTCGGCGTTGATGAATAGGACATGCTTCCGTCCAGCGGCTCCCTGCTTGTTTAGCACCAGCACGCAGGCCGAGATGCCGGTGCCATAGAACAGACCGGCGGGCAGGCCGATGACGGCTTCTAGCACGCCACGCTCGATGAACAGCTTGCGGCACTCGCGTTCTTCGCCGCCGCTGAACAGCACGCCGTGCGGCATGATGGTGGCCGCCTTGCCGTCGGTGGTCAGCAGCGCCAGCATGTGCTGGACGAACATCAGGTCGGACTTCTTGCCTTTTTCCGGCATGTAGACCTGGAAGCGCCCCGGATAATCGATCCCGTTCTTGAGGTAGTTCTGGCTGAACGGCGGATTGGCCAGGATGCGATCGAAGCGGCGCAGTTCACCGGCTCTTTCAGGTTCTGGCGCCTTGTGCAGCGGATTGCGCAGGGTGTCGCCCTGGCGGATATCCGCGTGGTCGATGCCATGCAGCAGCATGTTCATTTTGCAGATCGACCAGGTGGTTGCGATCTTTTCCTGGCCGGCCAGTACCATATTGCGTGGATTGCCACCGCATTCCGCTATGTAGTCGCGAGCTTGGATCAGCATGCCGCCCGATCCGCAAGTGGGATCGTACACGCTTTGACCCTCGGATGGCTCGACGATCTCGACCAGGACGCGGACAACCTCCGCCGGTGTGTAGAATTCCCCTGCCTTCTTGCCTGCTGAGTCTGCGAACCACCCTATCAAGGCTTCGTAGGCAGCGCCCAGGAGATCGGGGAACTCGAAATCCTCGTCACGCAGGGGAATGTGTTCGAAGTTCTGGATGAAGTTGACCAGCGTGTCATCATCAAGCGTCCGCTTTCCCCCGATCTTGTCTGTGAACTTAATGTGCTGCAATACGTCCTGCAGGACGTCGTTGTTGTCATCTTCCAGACTAGCCAGGGCAGTATTCAGCTCATTGCCAACATTGATTTTGAGGTGGCGAATTCGTGACCAGTGGGCATCTGGAGCGACCCAAAATGCGCCTTCACCCATCACCTTGTCTTTGTTTGATAGTTGGAGGGCGATGTTCGCTTCTGTCCATCCTTCAGCGCGGTATTTGGCTTCCAGGCGTGTTCTGGTCTGGTCGAAAAGATCGCTGGCCCGCTTGAGGAACAGCATGCCAAAGATGAACTCCTTGTACTCTGACGCGTCCATGCTGCCGCGCAGATCGTCGCAGGCGGCGAACAGCAGGGCTTCCAGGCGCGGCAGGGTGAGCTTACCGACATGGCGATGGGTTGGGGTGGAGTCTGCAGTCACCGCCGCAGTCGGAGTCACTGGCGGCGCAATGACCGGCTCGGGAGTTGGCGCTGCTTCTGACGACAGCACGACAGGTGTCGACGCATCTGCCGCACCGACCACCGCGCGCTTCACCGCACCACCACGCCCTGGCGATTTGCGCAGGCGACCGGCGATGATCAGCGCATCGCGTACGGCGGCATAGCGTTCATCCGCCCAGCCGAGCGCAGCACAAAGCGACTGGTTGCCGATGGCCGAGCCATCCGCAGGGACGCGATCGAAGAGACGCTGAAGATCGGCGGCAGTAGGCACAGGAGATTCCACAGGGATACGGTCAGGGTGGGCAAATTGCTGGAGACGATCACGGACCAGCGCCACGCGGGCCTGGCTGCTAGGATCGCCATTGAGATGGCCGCTGATGATGGTCGCCAGGTCGGGATGCGTCAGCAGTTCAGCAAAGAATCCGGCAATAAATTGTTGGCAGTCGATTGGCGAATCAGCGACCTCGCGCGGCAGTACCGGGCGGGCATTGGTTAGTCGGATGATGTCTTCGAGATCGTGGCTGCTCTGCGGATCAGCAGCGCCGCGACTGCGGTAGGCGACACACTTGGCGGCGAGCATGAAAGGGGGCGACAGCATGCGCCACTGGCACGTCGGAGTGAGTGGCACCGGGATGGAGTGAGCCCAACCGGCTTCATACCAGGGATTGGTGAAGCCAAGGATGGAGCCATCCAACGGCATGATGTCGACGGTGATCGCGCCATGGAGCAGCCAACGGCAGATCGGCGCACCTTCACGGCGGTCGTTGGCGAAACCCCGAGCGCGCAGCACGTGTTCGAGTTCATAGAAATCGCCGCTGGTGGTGACGTGCAACACCACATCGACATCACGGGTCGCACGGGGCGACTCTTCGATGCGTTCGGTGCAGTAAAATGGAATGCTGGCCCCACCGGTGAGCAGGCAGCGGTTTTTCAAATCGCCCAGAGCCTGGACCACGACCGCGATGTCGTCAGCGCTCGGCATGCTGGAGTAAAGTGGTCAGGGTCTCATCCGCCCACGCGCGCTCACGTGTCTGACCCATTCGTAAAAGGTCGACGCAGACCAACGCCTTATACACGGATTCGCCACCGGGCCTGGCGATGCAGCGCAACTGACAGGGATGTAGCGGTTCCAGGCTGTTACCCCTTACCTCTCCATCCATGGTCGGCCAGACGAGTGAAGTCGCGCCCTCGCTGGTGGTGAACTCAGTTGCGACGAACGGTGCGCTATGCGCAGTGGGAATGCCGCGAGTGGCCTTACCTAGGCGAGCTGGAAATACGTAGGGCACTCCATGGGCAAGAAATTCAGCCAGGTTGAGGTACGGCACCTGCCAAGCTGCCCCCGCATCCTGGCGAAGTAACTTTGCTTCGCACAAACGCTTACAGGATATATAGATCTGGGAAGTCGACAGGCCTGTGAAGTGGGATAGGCTACTGTAACTCCAGGCCTGTGGGATTAGGCGAACGACGAGTGCAAACACGAGATCTTGGGATTTAAGCATTCTGATTTCTGATATTACGAATACTTTTATATTAAATGTACGATTACAACAATTTTAATTTTCCTCTTTCTAGAAAATAGAATTTATTATATAATAAATTGTCGCATTGTGCATAAATTGGTCGCGTTAATCTCAAAAAGTGTTTCAACGTCACGAAAGGTCGCCCGCGTGCGAGAAGACCGCCTGAGACAAGTGCGACAGGTGTGGTGGAAAAGACGTTAAGTCCAGAAATTTTATGCCTCCATACGAATCAACAAAGCCGCATTCTTACTCTTTGCTGTGCACTGCCCACCAGGTGAATCCGCGATCGATCGCCGCTTTGCGCTTCAGTTCGTCTTGGCGGCTGTCGAATCCGAAATCCTGACCGGTCATCTGGGTAACGACTCGTGCAATCTCATCGCTGGCGATATTCGATTCGAGAGCGAAGAGCATGAAGGGAATTGCCGGACGGTAGCCGAGGACGGCAAGCGCCTGGGCGGCGTTGCGCCGAACGCCATCATCGGGATCGGATAGGGCAGTTTGCAAAACCGTGCCGTTGGTCTGATCGCCCAGACGGCCCAGGCCGATGGCGCACATCCGGCGGACAATCGAGCGCGGGTGGTGTTGCAGGCCGGCAATCAGCAGGGGGGCGGCATCCGCCTGCTTGATCGTCCCGAGGTTGGTCAGCGCGGCGAGATGTGGCGGCTCGCTGGCATCCTTAGCGCGCTGGGTGTGATCGCCTGCGGTGGTGCTGTTGAGCGAGCCGAGCGCATTGTAGGCGGCCAAGCGCACATCGGGATCGCTGTGCACCCCAAGTTTACGCAGCGCCGGGATCGCGGCCTGCTGGCTGGATGTCCCCAAGGCCAACGCCGCAGCGATCAGGTCGGTTGACGGACGTGTCGGCTGTTCAAGAAACAGGAGGATCGGTACCAGGGCTTGCGGATCTTGAAGCCGACCGAGCGTGCGCATGGCCTCGATGCGTGCCTCGGATTCTGGCCGTTCGAGCTGAGTCCCCAATTCGGCGATGTGATTCTGATAGGTCATGCTGGCGGCTCGTGCGGCGGCGAGCAATTCGCCATCGGTCGGCAAGGCTTCGGCCCCGCTCAGGGCGCTCGCAAGCAGGCTGCATGAGCAAACGGCCAACAACAGGAAACGGCGCATAGATGTCATATCGTAGACCTCATGACGATTCACCCCAGCTAGGGAGCGGTTCTTGCCTTGGGCGTGTATCAGCCTGGAAATGCCACAACCCCCAGGGGATCCTGGGGGTTGTGCGCGATGACTCTTCTGTTTCCGAGATCCCGGGATACTCGGTTTCGGGGTCCAGCTCGTAGGCGAGCAGGACTGTCCGCACTCAGAGCGGAGTGGGCGATTGCGAGACGTGGGGATGAGCCGCGCCCTTGTAGACTTTAAGGCGCTTGAGCATGTGCGAGCCTTGGATCGTCTTGGGCAGCATGCGCTTGACCGCGAGCTCGAGCACCTGCTCGGGCTTTTTGGTCATCATCGTCTCAAGCGGAATCTCTTTCAGGCCGCCCATCCAACCGGAATGGAATTTGTAGACCTTGTCGCTGGTCTTCTTGCCGGTGACAACGACCGACTCGATGTCGGTGACGACGACGAAAGCGCCGCTATCGACGTTCGGCGTCCAGTTGGCCTTGGTCTTACCCATCAGGGCAACGGCAACGCGGACGGCGACATCGCCGAGCACTTTGCCCTTGGCCGATGTGACTTTCCAGTCGCGAACGACGGCTTCTTGCTTGAGATACGTGGTCTGATTCATGGTCTAGAGCTTCCCAGTAAAGGACGGTTGCGGATTCAGCCCGCGTGCTTGATGGAGAGAAATCCGGCTTCGATCTCGGACACGATCAGGTCGATCTTGTCGTAGTGACCGTGGCCACCCGTGATGACCGGCAGAACCATGGGTGGTTCGCCGTTGTTAATTTCCTTCATCCGGCGATTGATGATCGTCACGAAGTTATAATAGCCGCCCACTTTGGCGATGGCATCTGCGTACTGCGTGTTGACCAAGGACATGAAGGTTCCTTAAAAACGGGGCAACACCTTTATCGGGTAAACCACAGCGGTCAACCACAACCGGCTGGATTTGCGAGGGGTCGACCCTAGCGTCCTCCTCTACCCCAATCGTGGAGAGATCGTGTCCCAGCCCGCCGCCCCCGTCAACAACTCCCTCGCGTATCTGAACGGCGATTGGCAGCCGTTGACCGAGACAGTGGTTCCTGTGAACACCCATGCGTTGCAGTACGGAACCGGGTGTTTTGAGGGTATTCGGGGGTACTGGGATGGCAAAAGGATCAATCTGCTGTTTTTGGCCGAGCATCTCGATCGCCTGCATCGCAATGCCAAGCTGCTGTTGATGCAGGCTCCGACGCCCGCGCAGATGTCCGCCATCGCCTGCGAGATCGTCGCCCGCAACCAGCCGACCGCGAATATCTACCTGCGGCCGATGGTTTTTAAAAAAGGCACCACCATGGGCCCGGTGCTGGTCAATGTCGCTGATGGCTTCATGACGTACATGCAGTTTCTCGGTGATTATCTCGACACCAGCAAAGGCTTGAATGTCTGCGTGTCGTCCTGGTGCCGGTTGTCAGACAATTCGTTGCCGACGCGGACCAAGGCGACTGGGGGTTACCTCAATAGCGCCTTGGCTAAGTCCGAAGCCGTGCTCAACGGCTATGACGAGGCGATTTTCCTCAACGATCGCGGCCAGGTGTGCGAAGGGTCGGCGGAAAACATCTTCATCGTCCGCGAGGGCATGCTGCACACGCCCGACCGCACCGCCGATATCCTCGAAGGAATCACCCGTCGGGCGATGGTCACCCTGGCCAAGGATCTGGGCATCGGCGTGATCGAGCGACCCATCGCGCGCACGGAATTGTACGTCAGTGATGAAGTGTTCTTGGTCGGCACCGGCTGCCAGGTCAGCTACGTCCGCAGTGTCGATCGGCGGATCATCGGCGATGGCTCACGCGGGCCGTTGACGACCCGAATCCAACAGGCTTACGAAGATGCGGCGTATGGCCGCAATCCAGCCTACAGCTCGTGGCTCACGCCCGCTTGAGCGGGCGGTACACTTGCCAATTCACCACTGAATCCACGCGTTCGCCAACAGTTCGGCAGGTTTGACCGGAAGCTGCTTGCGGTAGTCACTCGGCGTTTGGCGGAAAAGTCCGCGAAAACGGCGGGAAAAATAATTCGCATCGGGCCAGCCGACGTCGGCGCCGATCGCCGCAATACTGCGATCGGTGGTCAGCAGCAGCACTGCGGCTCGCTCGCCCCGGCTGCGCGCAAGCCACGCCATCGGCGACAGCCCGGTGTGTTTGCGTAAGAGCCGCACGAGGTAGCTACGATCGAGCTTGGTATGCTCGGCGAGATGATCGAGCGTCCAACCGCGGGCGAGATCGCTGGTGAGCAAGGCGATCACCTCGGTGACCGCCGCATGCGGAGTGTGCCGTTTGCCGGCGCCGCTGACCGAGCCGCGGCCGAGTTCGGCGAGAAACAGCAGGAGCTGGCCGATGAGGTCGATCCGTCGGCGTTCTGGCGCATCAGCCTGCAGAGCGCGCACCCCATCCAGCAGTTCGACGCAGCGGGCGATGCTCGGCGCTGGCAGGCACACCGTCGCAGTCTGCCCGAGGCTCAAGCCCAGCAGGGGGCCGAGCAACGGATCATCGTGCAGCCAGCCCAACGGGCCGCCGATCAGGTCCACTCCGATGCAACAATTCGCCAACCGCAGATCGCGACATTTTTCATAGGCATGCCATTCGCCGGGACGCAGCAGAAACACATCCCCGGGATGAACCGTGGTCGTGCCATGGATCGTGCGATGCAGGCCTTTGCCCTCGACCACCAGGGCGATTTCGAGGAATTCGTGTTGATGCAACGGCGTGTCGCCGTCATGTACCGGCCGATTGACGTGGATCGGAGCACCCACGGCGGGAAAGAGCTGCTGCCGGCTGAGAAGTTCAGGTGTGGTTGCCATGATCTCCTGGATGATCACCAACTGGGAAGGTATTGTCAATTTTGTGCGATGGTGAGACGTGAAGGCGACTGATGCGCTTCGGCGACTTTTGGCGTAGACTTCACGTGTCGGTTCGGGTCAATTCCAGGCTCTCGTTGCTGACCTTAATCACCTGCTCTCGTCATCGTCTCTCGTCATCGTCTCTCGTCACCTGCACTCGTCATCTGACCTTGCTAAAGAAAGATCGTCCCATGGACAAATCGACTCTTTTCGCCCGCCTCAAGACCCAACAGGTCGAAACACCCTCATGGGGTTTTGCAGGAAGTGGCACCAGGTTCGGCAAATTTCCGCAACCGTGGGCGGCGGTCACGCTCGAAGAAAAGCTTGCGGATGCCGGCATTGCGCACAAGCACACCGGAATCCTGCCCAAAGTGGCGTTGCATATTCCGTGGGACAAGCCGACGCCCGGAATGAAGGATTGGAAGGGCGTCGCGGCCTTTGCCCGGCAGCACGGCGTGGCGATCGGGGCGATCAATCCCAATGTCTTCCAAGACGCCGATTATCAGTTCGGTTCGTTCTGCCATCCGCATGAGCGGGTACGCGCCAAGGCCCTGGAACACCATCTGGAATGCGTCGACATCGCCAAGGCGACCGACTCCAAAGGGATCAGCCTGTGGTACGCTGACGGCACCAATTACCCCGGCCAGGATTCATTCCGCGAGCGTCGTCAGCGGATGCTCGCGTCATTCCAGAAATTGTACGCCGCGCTCGCTCCCGACATGCGCCTGCTCATGGAATACAAATTCTATGAACCAGCCTGGTATCACACCGATCTGGCCGATTGGGGCGCCGCATCGCTGATGTGCAAGAAGCTCGGACCGCAGGCGACCGTGCTGGTCGACACCGGGCATCATGCTTTGGGCACCAACATCGAGTGGATCGTGGCATCACTTCTCGATGAAGGGATCCTCGGCGGTTTTCACTTCAACAGTCGCAAATACGGCGATGACGATCTCACCGTCGGCTCGATCAATCCCCACGAATTGTTCCTCATCTACAATGAATTGGTCGACGCCGAAAATGAAGGTCAGGCGACCGTCGCCGGACGCTGCGCCGGTCAGATCGCCTACATGTTCGACCAGTGCCACGCCTACAAGAACACCATCGAAGCGACCATCCAGTCCGCGGTGGCCGTCCAGGAAGCCTACGCCAAGGCCCTGCTCGTCGACCGCGCAGCGCTCAAGCAGTTCCGTCAAAATTGCGATGTGTCGGGGGCCGAAGAAGTGCTCAAGGAAGCCTACAATACTGATGTGCGGCCGATGCTGAGAGAGTTGCGCGAATCATTGGGCATCGATCCCAATCCGATCGCGGCGTATCGACGCAGTGGGTACGCCGAAAAAGTCACCAGTGAGCGGATTGCCAAATACGGCTCCAAGGCCGCTGCGGGTGGAGGCTTTCAATGAGCGCACTTGTTGAGCTCGCGGCACTCTCCAATCGTTTTGGAGAACCCACGTTCGACGCCGTGATTCTCGGCGAAGGCAACACGTCGGCGAAAGTCGACGATCAGACCTTTTATGTCAAAGGTTCTGGCTGCCAGCTGCAGACGATGACCACGGCGGATTTCGTGCATCTGCGGTTTGATGTGCTGCTGCCGTTGCTCACCCGGTCGGAAGTCAGCGAAGCTGAGCTGTCGGCGGCCTACGAAAACGCCAAAGTCGATAAGACCCAAAAGCGGCGGCCCTCAGTCGAGGCGTTGTTCCATGCGCTGTGTCTGCAACTGCCAGGAGTCAATTTTGTCGCCCACAGCCATGCCACGGCGGTGAATGGTCTGACCTGCGGCAAGGGCTGGCCGGCAACCCTCGCTGGGCGGATGTTTCCCGACGAAGCGGTAGTCATGGGTCCGGACTCGGTGTTCGTGCCCTACGTCGATCCGGGCGTGATCTTGGCCAAGGCCATTCACGACGGCATCGAACGCTACCGCAGCGAATGGAACGCGGTGCCCAAGGTCATCTACATGCAGAATCACGGGGTGATTGCCTTGGGCGCCACTGCCCAAGAGACCCACAATGTCACCGCTATGGCGATCAAGGCGGCGCGCATCCGCGCCACCGTGCTCGCCAGTGGTGGAGGCCTGGCGCTCCTCGATCGCGCCACCGTGCTCCATCTGCTCGGGCGCCCCGATGAAAAATATCGTCAACAGGCCCTCGGTCTGCGCGCGTAATTCATCAGGTCTAACAACGTCCGACGACCCACTGTGTTACCGAGCCATCTGCGGACTTCCGCAGATGGCTCGGTACCACAGTGGGTCGGCCAAACTCTCAATTCTGCCAAGGTCTCTATGTCCACTGCGCACATCGCGATCGACCTCGGAGCGGATTCAGGCCGCGTCGTGTTGGGCATCTTCGATGGTCAACGGTTCACCCTCGACGTCGTCCACCGTTTTGCCAATACCCCGATTACCGTCGGCAATCTGCTGCGTTGGGATCTCGCGAGCCTGTGGTCCGGCATCACGACCGGTCTTGATGCCGCGCGGCAACGAGCACTCACTATTCAGGTGCCGATCCTTTCACTGGGCGTTGATACCTGGGGCGTGGATTACGGTTTGCTGGACGAGCAACATGAGCTGCTCGATCCGCCGGTGCATTACCGGGCAGAGCGCAATGTGGCGATGCCCGAGCGCGTCCACCAAATCATTCCCAAGGCTGAACTGTATGCCCGCAGCGGCACTCGCGGATTGGTGTTCAATACCATTTTTCAAGTGTTTGCCGAAATGCGCGAGCGGCCCGAGCTGATCGCCAAAGCGAGCCGCTTGCTGACGATTCCCGACTTGTTGGCGTGGCGCCTGTGCGGCGTGATGGCCAACGAATGGTCCAACGCCGGAACAACCGGGCTTACCAAGGCCGGGCGTCCGGAATGGGATGTCGAGGTGATGATGCGACTGGGAATTCCGACGAAATTGTTCGGCCCCATTGTGCGATCGGGTACGGTGCTCGGCCCGATCAAAGCTGAGCTTGGTTTCTGCGGTAACGTGCCGGTAGTCGTCGCGGTCGGCGGTCACGACACGGCCAGCGCGGTCGCCGCGATGCCGATCGTCGGCAGTGGCACCGCCTTCATCTCGTGCGGCACGTGGTCGCTGATGGGCGTGCTCAATCCGACACCAGTGACTTCCAACGAGGCTTACGTGGGCGAATTATCGAATGAGATTGCGGTCGATGGCCAGATCCGCTTGCTGAAGAATATTATGGGTCTGTGGGTCTGGCAGGAATGCCGCCGCGATTTGATCGCCGAAGGCCGTGAATTCAGTCACGCGGAATTGGCGCAGCTTGCCGAAGCCGCGCCGGCCGCGCCGGTGTCCGCCTCTGGTATGACAACAACGATCGACATCGATCGCGCTGATCTGCTTGGCCAGAGTCTGCCCACCGACCGGATGATCGATCGGGTTCGCCGTCAAGCGTCTGCGCTGGGTCTTGCGGCAGATGAGCCGGGGGCGCTGTTCCGGCGAATCGTCGAAGGACTCGCCGCGGCGTATCAGCACACCCGCCTAGCCTTGGAGCACGCCACCGGCACGCCGATCACCGGCCTGAGCCTGATGGGCGGCGGTTGCCGCAATCGGTTGCTGTGTCAGCTCACTGCCGATGCGACTCGGCTGCCCGTTTTGGCCGGCCCCGACGAAGGCACCGCCCTCGGCAATCTGCTGGTCCAGGCGCGCGGTCTTGGGCTCATGTCGGCGACGACCATGGCCCAGGTCAGCGCCGCCTCGTCGCAGGTGCAGACGTATTTACCTGCGGGCATGGCGGCGCACACTGCGCCCGCATGACTGCACTCCCTCTGTGGCCTGACGCCAAAAGCCCTGAAAATCCCACGCTGACACCGTTTTTGCTGGATGGTGATCAACCGCGTGCCGCGGTCGTGGTGTGTCCGGGTGGCGGCTACAGTTGCCGCGCGCCGCATGAAGGAGCCCCGATCGCCCGCTGGCTCAACTCGCTGGGACTGCACGCCTTTGTATGCGATTACCGAGTTTCCCCGGCGCGTCATCCGGCGCCGTTGGACGATGCCCAGCGGGCCGTGCGGATGGTCCGCCATCACGCCGCGCAGTGGCGAATCGACCCGCAGAAAGTCGGCCTCCTGGGCTTCAGTGCGGGCGGGCATCTGGTGTGCTCAGCGGGAAATTTCGCGGACGACGGCAGCCCTTCGGCAAACGACCCGATCGCTCGCCATTCGGGTCGGCCAGACGCGGTGATCGCGTGTTATCCAGTGATCAGCAGTGGGGAATTCGCCCACACCGGTTCGTTCGATCACTTGGTCGGCGCCGATCCTGCCGCCCGCCGGGCGATGTCGCTCGAACATTCCGTCACGCCGCGCAACCCGCCGACATTCCTGTGGTCGACCGCTGATGACTCGGGAGTGCCGGTTGAAAACAGTCTGCTGTACGCGCTCGCCTTGCGCCGGCAGGGCGTGTCGTTCGCGCTGCATGTCTATCCGCACGGAGCACACGGCCTGGGTCTTGCCAGTGAATTGGCGACCGTCTCAGATTGGACCGATCGCTGCGCTACGTGGCTGACCGACCTCGGTTGGCGTCGCGGGTTGTAAAAAAACTATGCGTACGGTGTTCATGGGCACGCCCGCCATTGCGGTGCCGGCGCTTCAGGTGTTGGCGGCCCGGACCGAGGTCACCTGCGTCATCACGCAACCCGATCGTCCCGCTGGGCGCGGCCAGCACCTCGCCCAATCGCCGGTGAAAGTTGCCGCTCAAGAGCTGGGGATTCCACTGTGGCAGCCGGAGACGCTCAAGGAACACGATCAGGATCCGCGCTTGGCGTGCGATCTGGCGGTGGTCATGGCCTATGGCGAATTGCTGCGCCAAGCCGTGCTCGATCGGCCGGTCCATGGCTGCATCAATCTGCATGCCTCGCGATTGCCGCGTTGGCGGGGGGCGAGTCCGTTGCAGGCAGCGCTTCGCGCCGGTGACCCGACGACGGGTGTGACCGTGATGCGCATGGTCCGCGCCTTGGATGCCGGCGCGATGTTTCTCACCGAGGACGTCGTGATCAGCCCGCGGATGACCCTGCCGGAATTGCACGATGCGATGGCAGTGTCAGCAGCCCGCGCGCTTACTCGATTCCTCGATGCATTCCCAGAGATCACTCCGCTAGACCAAGACCCGGCGCTGGTGACGACCTGTCATAAGCTGACCGCGGACCATGGCCGGCTCGATTTCAGCGTCGGTGCCAATGCCGTTGATCGCTGGGTCAGGGCCTACACTCCCGCCCCCGGCTGCTGGATACCGTGGGGTGAGGCGAAACTCAAAATTCTCGAGGTCATCCCAACGTCGGGTTCATTGCCACTGGGAGTGGTGAAGCGGGACCACGACCGCCTGCTCATCGGCTGCGGCGATGATGCGATCGAAGTTCTCCGCGTTCAGGCCCCCGGCAAACGGGCGATGTCCGCCGCGGAATTCATGCGCGGACATCCACTGCCCGGATGATTTTCAACCAACGGTGAAGCCTGCAAAAAGATTGCAGCGAATCCGGGGACGTTGGGGCGTCTGTGATGGGCGAGCGGAAATAAGCGGAGAATCCGCTCGACTGCAATCGTTGGACAGACGCCAAAAGGAAAAACCCCCGGCGGGTGCCGGGGGTTTTGTCTGTGGGCTCCTCGACGGGGCTCGAACCCGCGACCTCAAAAGTCACAGTTTTGCGCTCTAACCAACTGAGCTACGAGGAGCATGCCGATTTTGACGAGGCGCAGAAGGTAGGATCGCGGTGGACTGCGTCAAGCCGGTGGGGGGGCGAGCGGATCGATTGCGCGTTGGCCGCCGACGCGCGAAATCTCACCGACCACGTGGCTGGTGTCGACCAGCACGTGAGACTTCGGCAGGGGTTGGGGGCGAATCGATTTGGCGACGGCAGTTTCGCCGTGCGCCACCGAGCTGCCAACCGGACTTGGCGCAGCCGCGACCGGGGGATTCGGCACAAGGTCATCGTTCATGGGTGCTCCGCGGGGGCGAGGTAAGGGGCGTGAACATGCCGCACGCTCAGGGATGATACCCTGGATCAGCGTGAGCCGCCAGGGCGACCGCGGGGGATGAAGGGATGAGGCCGTGCATCTGCCAGGTCGAGGACGGACCGCGCTTGCCCACGCTGTTGGAAGCCCTACGGAAGCGCTTCCAAAAAGAACCGCATGCCCAACGAACCGACCATTTATGATATCGCCCAACGCGCCGGGGTCGGCATTGCGACGGTCAGCCGAGTTTTGAACGGCAGTGACCGGGTAGCGGAGCGCACTCGCGATGCGGTTCAGGTGGCGATGGCTGAGCTGGGGTATCGGCCCAATCGAGCAGCGCGGCGGTTGGCTTTGCGGGGACCGAATCGACCGCGCGTCGCCGCCTTGCTGCCCTTGTTTTCGACGAATTTTTATTTCAGCGTGTCGCGTCCGATCGCTCAGGGCCTGATGGCGGCCGACATGGATCTGGTGTTGTACGATGTCGCCAATCGCGAAGCCAAGAATCGTCTGCTGGATCGGATCGTCGCCGAGCGTGCCTGTGAAGGCCTGATCCTCTGCTCGATGGGAGTCGGCAGCGAGCGGCGCGACCAATTGCGGCGGCTGTCGATTCCAGCGGTGTGCGTCGATTACATCACCGACGTCCTGCCCTGTGTCACGGTCGACAACATTGCCGGCGGATCTTTAAGCACCCGCTATCTGCTCGACACCGGCTCGCGTCATCTGGCCCTGGTCACCGGGCCATCGGCGGCACACGCTTT
>JANYGY010000064.1 GCA_025362255.1 Planctomycetales bacterium | reverse complement strand
CGGGAGTCAAACGCACCGCCGCGCCGGCGACGGTGTTTTCGAGTTCGGTGGGGGTCGCTGCGCCGACCAGTGCGTGGACGGGCAGGGGTTGGCTGAGGGTCCAGGCGGTGGCGATTTGGGGGACGGTCAGGGCTTTTTTGGCGGCGAGTTCAACGCAGCGATCGAGACGCGCGAAATTGACTTCGTGGCAGTAGGCGGTGCGGGCGGCGTCATCGAGTTTGGCGATGTCTTCGGCCATGGTCGCGCGGCGGACGCGGCCCGAGAACAGGCCGCGAGCGAGAGACGAATAAGCGAAGATCGCGGTCCCGGTCTGGGCATACCAGGCGCGTGCTTCGGCCTGCTGCGGGCCGGAAATCGTCACGCAGCCCGGGCCCCACGGATCCTGGACCTGTTCGGCCAATCCGAAATTCGGACTCGATGCGGTAAAGCCGATCAGGCCCTTGGCTGAGGCATAGGCGTTGGCGGCGGCGATTCGCTGATGCGTCCAATTGGATCCGCCGAAGGCGCGGATGCGGCCTGCCCGCACGTGCTCGTTGAGTGCCTCGACCAATGGCCCGACCGGCTGACTGACATCGTCGCGATGGAACATCCACAGATCGACGTAATCCGTTTGGAAACGCGCCAGCGTGTCGAGCAGATCGCTGCCGATATCGAACGGCGTCACGCGCTGCCGATCTCCGTTGTGATGACACCCTTTGGCCAGCAGCACCACACGGTCACGATTGCCACGCTTGGCCAGCCAGACGCCGATGGCGCGCTCGGTATCGCCGCCGCCATAGACATGCGCGGTGTCGAGGGTCGTGACGCCCAAGGCCATCGCGGCGTCCAACAGTTCGTTCGACTGTTCTTGGCAACCACGATTGATGATCATCGTGCCGAGCACGACGCGCGAGATGGGAAGGCTGACGCCGGAAATTGTGCGAGTGTCCATGGTGGTCTTCATTGAAATGGGTGGGTGATTGCGGGCTTTAACCGGTCAGCGTTCGTTCGGATAGCGCAGCCCGACCTGGCGCCGGCATTCATCGAGACCGCGGCTGATCGCCAGGGTTTCATCGAGCGAGATCAGCGGACTTTCTTTTAGCCCGGCGCGCAGGCAGCGTCCGACCTCAATCGCTTCGTGAGTGTAACCGTTGCCGATGAACGGCAGTTCGAGGGTCTGGCTGGACTGACCGTCCTGATGCAGGATGGCGGTCGTGCCGTGCCAGAAATTCGGCAACTCGATCCGGCCTTCGGTGCCATAGATCACCGCGTCGTGCTTAGTGTTCAGGCGCACTGCACAGGTGAGTTGAGCCATCGCGCCCGAGGCCCAGCTCAAGGTCATCGCTGCCTGCTCATCGACACCGGTCGCGCCCAATGCGGCAGTCGCCTTGATCGTGGTCGGAGCCACACCGCCCATCGCGAGCCAAGCCAGGGCCATGGTGTAGACGCCGACATCCAGCAGCCCGCCGCCCGCCAGTTTCGGGTCGAGCAAGCGGGACGTCGGATCCCAGCCGCAGCGGAATCCGAAATCCGCCGTCACCAAGCGAACATCACCGATGGCTTTGGCCGTGAGCCACGCCGCTGCCTGGCGGTTGGCCGGCAGACAGCGCGTCCACATCGCCTCCATGCAGAACACCCCGGCCTGACGCGCAGCGGCGATGACCTCGGCACTTTCGCGGGCGTTGACGCAGAACGGTTTTTCCAACAGCAGGGCTTTGCGCTGGCCAATGACCTGCATCGCGTGTTCGTGATGCCCGGTGTGCGGCGACGCGACATACACCGCATCGACCCGCGCATCAGCACATAAGGCGGCGTACGATGCATGGGCTGTGCAGGGATATTCACTGGCAAAAGCAGCAGCTGATTCGGCGCTGCGCGAGCCGACCGCGACCAGGGTCGAACCCGGATCAGAAGTCAGACCACGGGCAAACTGCTTGGCGATGCTGCCGGTGCCGAGAATGCCCCAGCGGATTGGCGAGAGGGTCATGTATGCTCCATGCGGTTGAGAGGTGCAGCTTAGCGTTCGACCCCACCCCTGACGCAAGGCCCGGAACTGCCGCGAAGACGTACGATCCTGCTACATCGACGCTACGTCGACGAAAGACAGTTCGCCATCAAGGAGAGCCGTCGCGATTGGCCCGGCGCTGTGGGGCGCGACCGAAATTGATGTGGTACCCAGGCCGCAACGCCATCCGTTTGGCGGTGCCGCCAAGCAGCAAAATTGCCCCCGAAACAAGCCCGGGACTGGTGGAAGCGGTCAGGCTGCGCTCATTGGCAGCGACCTGATCAACCGCCAAGACCACGCCGTCGGCGTTGAAATACAGCACATCGATCGGGAATTCGGTGAACCGGGTCGAGTAGCTGAGGTCTGCGGGCGCGTCGAGTTGGACGAGCATGCCGCCATCGTCTGCCAGCGATGAACGGGCGCGCAAACCGCGCGCTTTCTTCTCTGGGGTGGACGCGACCTCAAGGGTGAAGGTCTCATTGCCGATGGTGACCAATTGAAATCGTGCACCGCCTTCGCTGAAGGCCCAGGTCCCGATGGCCAAAGCGACTGCCAGCCCCAACGACAGCGCAATCAATCGCAGATACGATTCCATGACATGTCAGTATCGCTTCATTATCGCGAAACCGCAAGGCCTCTGACAGGCAATCTGCGGCGGGGTCGCGATCAATAGGCACGGCTCGCGCTTCAGCCTCCTTGCGAGGTCTCTCATGTCGAAGTTCTGGCAACAACTGGTCAACATCTGGAGCCGCCTGGAGATCGCCCAAAAAGGCACGATCGTCCTCGCGGGGCTTGGTTTTCTGGGGCTGATCATCGCTTTGGCTTATACCGCCTCGCGACCGGATTATCGCCTTTTGGCCAAAGGTCTGAGTAAAGCCCAGGTGGCCGAGATCGTCGCATATCTCGACGCCAACCACATCGCCTACAACGTCGCCGACAACGAATCAGCGGTGATGATCCCCAGCCAATA
This sequence comes from Planctomycetales bacterium, assembly GCA_025362255.1. Taxonomy (GTDB): domain Bacteria; phylum Planctomycetota; class UBA11346; order UBA11346; family UBA11346; genus CAIUVD01. Next base: position 12,807 of record JANYGY010000064.1, on the reverse strand, counting down.
TCTCTACAAGGTCCGCAACGAACTCGCGCAGCAGGACAAGCTTGGGGATGGGGCGCGGGGTTTTGAAATCCTCGGCAAATCGTCGTCGATGTGGGAATCGACCTTCAGTGAGCACAAGACCTATGACCGCGCGGTGTCCGGCGAACTGGAGCGCAGCTTTCGTGAACTGCCGGGCGTGCGCGGGGCGCGGGTGCTGATCGATCGGCCGCAGCCGAGTCCCTTCACCGGCGATGACGAGGCCAAGCCCAAGGCCAGCATCAAGCTCGAGATGGCGGTCGGTCAGCGCCTGACCGAGCGTCAGATCGCCGGCGTGATCCACCTGACCGCGGGGGCGGTCGCGGGTCTGTCGCCCGATCGGGTCGAGGTCATGGACAGCACCGGCCTGCTGACGCCGAAAGCGTCGGATTCGACCGCGATGTTCGCCCAGACCACCTTGGAAGCCGAGTCCGCGCGTGAGCGCTACCTGACCCGCAAGGCCCAGGAACAGCTCGACACCGTGCTTGGGCCGGGCCGCAGCCAAGTGCAGGTCAGCGTCAAACTCGATTTCACCAAACGCACCGAAAGCAGCAGCGATCCGGGCAAACGCGAATTGCTCGAAGAGAAGACCAGTTCCCAGGATGAGAAGAACGAGACGGCGAATGCCGGCGGAATCGCGGGCACCGCGCCGAATGTCGAAGGCGAATCGCGCAGTGCGCCACCCGAGCCGCTGAAAGGCAGCAAGACCCACGAAGAAACCGAGAACAAATATGTCGTCGGTAAAAAGACCGTGACTCAAGAGGATGAGGTCGGCCGGATCAAAGGCATGAATGTGGCGATCCTGCTGCCGTTCAAATCCAGCCAGAAAGCCAAAAACGATGCCCAGGGCAAGCCGACCAAGGAAATGGAAACCATCACCGAGGAATACGCTCAGGCCGACAAGGACCGCTTCAAGGATCTGGTGCTCAACGCGATCGGATTCAACGCCGCCAAAGACATCACGATGAAAACTGAAGGCGGTCAGAATCTCGACGCGCGCTTCACGTCATCGGTGCAGAGCATGGATCTCTACCGGGCTCCGGACACCATCACCCAGGCCTCGGTGGGGCTGCCCCTGACCGCGATTCCGTGGGCGGATGCGATCGGTTATGGCATCGCCGGATTGGTCGCGCTCACGGTTCTGTTCATCGCCCGGGGCCAGCTCAAACGCAGCCATATGGCTTGGAAGGAAGCCGAAGAGCGCGGCCGGGGCGAGGTCGCGGCGCAGCACACCAAAAACGCCGATCCTGAAATCACCGGGGAAAAGCCCGAGGATCGCGATCGCCAAGCGGCGAAGGCGCGGCGCCTGGAACTGCGCGACCAGATCAAGAAGAAGATCCTCGACGACCCGAACGCCGCCTCGCACATCGTCAAGCAGTGGCTTTATGAAGCGTGAAATACCGGCCCAAAGCGGGCTTTCGGAGGGTATACTGACCGTGTTCCCCGCAGCGTTCATCCTCACCTAGCATTACTTTAGCGACACCTCCAGACACTCATGCCCCCTCCCCAGACATCACCTCCGCAAGCCGATGGCGAGCTGCATGGCATCCGCAAGGCGGCGGCCTTCATGCTATCACTCGACCCCGCGACGGCGGCGGTGCTGATGCAGAAATTCAGCGACCGTGAAGTGGGGATGATCTCTGAGGAGATGACCCGGATGGGCGATCTGCGCGCTGAGGACACCGACAAGTTGCTTAAGGATTTCAATCAGCAGACCGGCGGCGAGCAGGTCGAGGTCGCACCGCGGTTGCGCGACATCCTCGAGCGCGCGCTGGGCAAGGACAAGGCGGTCGAACTGCTCGAGCGGATCAAACGCCAAGCCCGTGAGGCCGAGCCGTTTCGCGCCCTGCAGCCCTTGGATGCGAAGCAGGTCGCCCAGCTTCTCAAAGGTGAACATCCCCAGGTGCTAGCGATCGTAATCAGTTTTCTGACCGCCCCGGTGGCTGCCGAATTGCTGCGCGACATGGATGAAAATGTGCGCTACGACGTGATCAAACGCGTTGCTTCGACCGCTGATCTGCCGCGTGAGCTGATCAGCCAGATCGATGAGATGATGGAGGTCCGCGCCCTGACGATGACCAAGCGCGGGGTCGAACCTCCGGCCGATGCGCGCTTCAAGACCGTCGCCCAGATGTTGAACGTCAGCGACGCGTCGCTCAGCAAATCAGTGCTCGAACGCCTGGCCAAGGAAGTGCCGCAGATCGCCAGCGAGATCCAGGCGCTGATGTTCGTCTTCGAAGATCTGACCAAGATCGATTCCAAGGGCATGCAAAAGGTGCTCGCCGAAGTCGACAAGGCCGATCTGACCCTGGCCCTGCGGGCGGCGCCGCCCGAGGTCCGCCAGAAGCTGCTCGACAACTTGTCGAGCCGGGCCCGCGAGACGATCCAGGAAGAGATCGACCTGATGGGCCCCAAGCCCCTGTCGGAAATCGAAGCCGCGCAAAAGCGCATCCTGCAACTGGTCCGCGGAATGGAGGAACGTGGCGAGATCACGGTCAACCGCGGCGGCGGCGAACAGCTGATGTGATTTTCCTGTTCATGATTCATCCCCTCATCCCCCCTGTCGCTTCCTCATCCCCGATCGCCTCATGATCCTCCGCTCACGCGCAACCAGCGAACAGGCTCACGCCGTGGAACATCCCGCGGTGCGGGAGACCATCGCCGCGTGGGAACGCCGGCTCGATGACGCGCATCGCGCTGGGCATGCCGCCGGTCTGGCCGAAGCAGATGCCAAGATCGTGGCCGCGCAGGCCAGCGAAGCGCGCGCCCAGGCGACCGAGATCGCGATCAAAGCCGATTACGAACAACGCTTAGGCCTGGCGATCAGCGCCTTGGCAGACGGCACTGCCCACCTCGATCAGCTTGCCGGACAACTGATCCGCACCGCCGAGGCCGACGTCGCTCGCCTAGCGCTGCTGATCGCCGCCCGCCTGCTGCATCGTGAGGTCGAAGATGATCCGACGTGGATGGAGGCGGTGCTTGCCGATGCGCTGGCCCGCGTGCCCGACAAACGCGGCATCGCGGTGCGCATGCATCCTGCTGACGCCGAGGCCGCGACTGAGCGCAAACGTTTCATCCTCGAACAGGCTCCCGGCGTCGAACGCCTGGAATTCTTCGCCGATGAAGCCCTGCCGCGGGGCGCCTGCATCATTGCCAGTCAAGGGACCCGCCTCGATGCCTCGCTGCCAAGCTCGTGGGAACGTCTCGCACGCGACATCCTGATCGATCCACGTGAACCGCTGGCGATCCACAGCGACGGCACGCCGGCCCCGGTGGACCAGAGACCAGGAGAGCAGATCGAGGGTACAAAATCATGATCGCACTCGATCGTTTCTTTGCTCGGGCAGAGCAGGCCGAGCTGGTGCAGAGCTCAGGCGTGGTTTTGCGGGTGGTCGGCCTGGCGGTGGTCGCCTCGGGTCCGGCGGTGCCCGTGGGCGACACCTGCGTGATCCAATTGAGCAAAGGTGAACGCCGGATCGCCCTGGTCACCGGTTTCCGCGAAGGCGAAATCATTCTCCAGCCGATCGGCCATCTCGATGGGATCCGGCCAGGCGATCAGGTCATCGCCCGCCATCGCGCGCTCGACATTCCGGTCGGACCTGGACTGATCGGCCGGGTGATCGACGGCGTCGGCAATCCGCTCGATGGCAAAGGTCCGATCATCGGTGCCGCCCGCCGTCCAATCGCCGGCGATCCGCCGCCGGCGTTAGCGCGCACGCCGATCACGCGTGTGCTCGAGACCGGGCTCAAGGCGATCGACACGCTGTTCACCATCGGTCACGGCCAACGCATGGGCATCTTCGCCGGCTCGGGCGTGGGCAAATCGACGTTGCTCGGTGAGATGGCCAAGCACGCCCGGGCCGATGTGAACGTCATCGCCCTGGTCGGCGAACGCGGCCGTGAAGTCGGCGAATTTGTCGAAAAAGTTCTCGGTGCCGAAGGCTTGGCGCGCAGCGTGGTGGTCGTCGCGACCAGTGATCGGCCATCGGTCGAACGCTTGTCAGCAGCGTACGCCGCGACCGCCATCGCCGAATCGTTTCGTGACGCCGGACTTGATGTGCTGCTGATGATGGACTCGATCACGCGGCTGTGCCAAGCCCAACGCGAGATCGGCCTGGCCGCTGGCGAACCGCCGGTCACCCGGGGCTATCCGCCAAGTGCATTCGCGATCCTGCCGCGCCTGCTCGAACGTGCGGGCACCGGGCCGCAGGTGCCCGCGGCCGGCAAAGCCGGGACGATCACCGCGTTGTACACCGTACTGATCGACGGCGACGACGAGAATGATCCGGTCGGCGACACCGTGCGCGCGATCCTTGACGGCCATTTGTTCCTGTCGCGAAGAATGGCCGGCCAAGCGGTGTATCCGGCCATCGATCCGACCCATTCCGTCAGCCGTCTGCTGATCGACTTGGCAAAAACCGAAGAGTACCGCCTGGCGTTGCACGCTCGCGAATTGTGGAGCGAATATGAACGCGTCCGCGATCTCGTCGAAGTCGGCGCCTATCGCGCGGGCGCTGATCCACGGCTGGATCGCGCGATCACCGCCTATCCGAAACTGATCGACTTCATGCGCCAGGACATCGGCGTCGTCGTTCGCCGCGAGGACAGTCTGGCGGCCCTGATGGGCATCGTGGCGGGGGCCTCATGATCCGTTTCACGACCGTGTACGAGCTGTACCTCCAACAAGAAGACCAGGCCAAGGCCGAACTCGGACGGGTCGAACGCAAGCGTGCAGAACTGCTCAGCGAACGGGCGGTGATCATCGACCGGCAGCGAGCCGCCAGCCTCGATGTGGCGCCGACGATGCACGAGCAGTACCTGGCGTTCCATCGCGCGCAGCACGACTTGATAAAGCGCCACGACACCTTGATTGCCGCCCAAGAGACCCTGATCAACACCGCCCGCGACGCGCTGAAACTCGCGCATCAACGCTGCGCCTCGATCGCCAAGCTGCGCGCCCGCGACCGCGTGGCCGACGCCGCGCGCTACGAGAAACGCGAACAGCGGCGCAACGATGACCGTGCTGCGACCTCCATTTCCCAAGGTGTTCCATGACCGGATTCCTGCGCACCGCCGCCTATATTCTGGCCGGGCTATGCATCCTGCTGGTGTCCGCTGGCATCGCGACGTTGATCGGCCTGCGCTCGGCCGGCGATCTCAGCCCCGAGAAGATGCGCTCATTCATCCTGAGTGAAGAGGAGCAGGCGTGGCTCAAGCAGATGGCCGAACGCCCGCCTGAACCGGCGGCGCACAAGGCTGAGGTCGAACCGCCGCCGGGGGGCGTCACCGAAGATGATCTGCTGACGCGCATCGCCGAGCGGGCCAACGCCGATCGGGCGACCCAGGTGATCGAAGACCTGCGCCGGCGACGCCTGGCGCTTGATGAACGGCAGGCCTGGATCGATCAGCAGCACGCCGAACTGGCCCTGGCGAAAGGAGACCTTGAACGCCTGCGTCGACAACTCGACACCAGCCGGCTGGATCTCGAAGAAGAACGCCGGCACCTTGACACTGATCGCGCGCAATGGGCGGCAGCCCAGGTGCAGAACACCACCGCGGTCCAGCACCTCGGCGAGGCCGAGCAGGTGCGCTATCAGCAGCAGGCGAAGCTGTACGAACAGATGAAGGACGCCGCCTGGCAATCGCTCAAGAAGTTCGAGCCGCGCGAGATCGCCAAATACCTAGCGCTGATGGATCCCAAGAAAGCGGCCAAGCTGCTGACCCTCGCCGAGCAGGATAAAACCGTGGCCGAAGGCTTCACCACCACGATCCATCGCGAACTGCTCAAGCTCAATCTCGAACGCTCGTCCACCGACCAAATCCAGCGCCTAGCGACCTTGTACGGGTTCATGAAAGGCCCCGAGGTCGCCGGTTATCTGAAGAATTCCTCGCCCGAAGAAGTCGCCGACATCCTCATCGCGATGGGCGACAGCGGGACCAAGAAGCGCGCCGAGATCCTCGAATCGCTGCGCGCGGTCGATGCCGACAAGGCGCTCGATGCGCAGCGCCAATTGCTCAAACGCATGCCGACCACGAAGGCTGCCGGACCATGAGCTGCGGCTCAGCGGTCGCCGTGAAAGGGTCTCAGCGCAATCGGCCTGGGTTGTGCGTTGGGTTATTAAGTAGGGCGACAAGCAGGTCATTAAGCAGGCCGTTTGGCACGTCGACCTTGATGATGAAAGTCGGCCAGTGCCGCAATTTGCTGTCTCTTATCCCGGATGGATTCCATGTCTGACCAGAAGCACGACGACGCTGACAAGAAGGACGACAAAAAAGCCGCAGCAGCCGCTGGCGCTCCTGCCAAGGGCGGCGTCAAAGCCCTGCTCGGACCGCTGGCGGCAGTGGTGGTGCTGGTCAGTGCCGGAGTCGGAATCGGGATGTTCACCGCCAAATTCTTCGCCAAGGCGCCCGCGGCTGCTGCAGGGGCTCATGGCGCCGAGCACGTGGATGCAGCGGGCGAAGGCGAGCACGCCGGCGGGGCTCACGAGAGCCTGCTGCACTCGGCCAAAGAAATGGTGATCGAGGATGTGGTCGCCAACGTCAAAGACCAAGGTGGCAAACGCTTCGTCAAGATCGTCCCCGCATTCTGGGTGACCACCGATGCGGCAACCGCGATCGGTCTCGCCGGTGGAGGCCACGGCGGCGGTGAGGTCGGCGGCGAAATCAAACGCATCATCAAGGCGCGGATCGAGGAACACCTCAAGAAATACGACCTTGAAGAGCTGACCTCGCCGTCGATCTACAAACCCCTCGAAAAGAATCTCAAAGATATCGCCGAGAAGGAGATCAAGGCATTCGCCCCGGAATTGCCCAGCACCAAGCCCGTCGTGCTTAAAGTCATCTGCGGTGGATTGGTCGTCCAATGAGCATCATCCAAGGCATTACCTGGCGAGTCGCCGATGGCTGACGAGATCCTTTCCGCCGAGGAATTGGATGCGCTGCTGTCGACGGTCGAAGAGACTGGCGGTGGACAGGGCAGGAGTGGTCGGGGCAAGCGCGACCAGCGCGTGCTCGAATACGATTTCGTCCGCCCGAACAAATTGTCGGCCGAGCAATTACGGTCGCTGCAGCGCCTGCACGCGACGATCGCGCAGAACACCACCGCTTCGCTCGCCGCATATCTGCGCCTGAACCTTGAGGTGAACATCGTCTCGCTGGGTGAATTGACCTTCGAGGTGTTTCGCAATTCGCTGCCCAATCCGACGGTGATCAATGTCCTGACGCTCAAGCCGCTGAGCGAGCGGGCGCTGGTGACGATGGACATGAAACTCGCATTCAGCCTGCTCGATCGGATGCTTGGTGGGCCGGGCAAACCGCTCGATCGGATGCGCGCACTCACCGCGATCGAACAGTCGCTGGTCGACAATGTCGTGCGCCGGTTCCTTGATCAGTTGGCCCTGGGCTGGCGCGACCTCGTCCACTTCGAACCGGTGATCGAATCGCGCGCGATGGATCCGCAGCTCGGCCAGGTGATCCCGGGATCGGAAATGGTGCTCGTCGCGACCTTTGCGATTTCAGCCCCCGGCGACATTGAGCCAGGTGAAATCTGCCTGTGCGTGCCGTTCATCGCCCTCGCCGGGATCCTGCCCCGCTTGGCCAATCCGGTGCGCTTTGCCGCCCTGCACAGCGATCAGACGCCGGCCCAGGCGACCCACCTCAAACGGGTGGTGAACGACAGCTCGCTGAATCTGCGCACCCAATTGGGCGCGACCACCCTGACCTTGGACGAGATCATGAACCTCCAGGTCGGCGATGTCATGGTGCTTGACGAACGCACGACGTCATTGGCCAAAGGGTTCATCGCCGATCAGCTGCGGGTGCTCGGTCGCCCGGGCAAACTCGGGCGAAAAGCCGCTTTTCTTGTCGAACAGGTCATCCCCGACGGCCGTGAGCGGCTGTGAATCAGGAGTTCAAACATGGCTGACGAATCCGCTGTTCCAGAATCCACCGCAGTTCCGGCGGCATTTCCTGATCTATCAGGAGTCGCCCAGCCGCCCCCCGCGCGCGAAAACCTGGCATTGGTCAAGGACATCCAAGTCGTCTTGACGGTCGAGCTGGGACGCACCGACATGATCATCCAGGACATCCTCGGCCTGACTCCGGGCAAGATCATCGAGCTGGATCGCCTGGCGGGCGAACCGCTCGACATCCTGGTCAATGGCATCCTGCTGGCCCGCGGCGAGGTGGTGGTCGTCGACGAGAATTTTGGCGTCCGCCTGACTTCGATCATCGACCCCGCGCAACGTGCCGAAGCGCTCAAGCGCGAACCGCCGAAAAATTGACTCAGCGCTCTTTTTCGCGGTTGGCCGGGCGCTCGGTCAAGCAGAGGGCCAAGTCGAGGGCCAAGTCGCGAAAACGGGTTCCGCATGCGCGCTGGGGTCTACAGTCGCCCACCTCATGCGCCTGCGCCGCCTTGAAACCTACGGGTTCAAATCCTTTGCCGATCGGTTGACCTTCGATTTCGAAGAAGGCATCACCGCCATCATCGGCCCCAACGGCTGCGGCAAATCCAACGTTGTCGACTCGATCAAATGGGTGATCGGTGAGCAGAGCGCCAAGGCCCTGCGCGGCGAAGACATGACCGATGTCATCTTCAACGGCTGTGCGACCCGCAAAGGCATGCCGTTTTGCGAAGTGACGCTGGTGATGGATCAGCTCGAGCACGCCTTGCCCGGCATCGACACTGATGAGATCGCGATCACCCGCCGGCTGTTCCGCGACGGGGTCAGCGCCTATCACCTGAACGGCAAATCGTGCCGCTTGAAGGACATCAAGGAGATCTTCCTTGGCACCGGCATGGGCACCAGCGCCTACGCGGTGATCGAGCAGGGCAAAGTCGGCTTCATCCTGGAATCAAACACCAAGGATCGCCGGCTGATCCTCGAAGAAGCCGCCGGCATCAGCCGCTACAAAGCCCGCCGCCGACTCGCCACGCGCAAACTCGAACGGGTGCAGACCGATCTGCAGCGCATCGGCGAAGTGCTCAATGAAGTCCGGCGCCGGGTCAAGTCGGTCAGCAAGCAAGCCGCCACTGCCCTGCGCTTTAAAGAGCTGACCGGGCAGGTCCAAGAACTCCGTTTGGGTTTTGCGCTCGAAGAATTCGGGCGGCTGAGCGAAGAGCACACCCGCCATCGTCTGATGGCCGAATCGCTGACCTCAGCGATGGCCGAAGGCGCCGCTCGCCTCGGCGAACTCGAAGCCGCGCTGACCGAGGCCGATGTGCGCCTGGTCACGCTCGAAGGTGACGTGCGCGACATGGGCGAGCAGCGCGCCGCCGCGCAATCCCGCCGCGATGTCGCCGATCACAAGGCCAAGGACGCGACCTATCGGCTCAAGGAACTCGAACAGCACGAAGGCGAAGATCGCCAGACGCTGGCAGCCCTCTCGGCCAAGGTCGAAGCTCTCGCCGCTGAACAGGCGCAGGCCGAGCTTGAGCTCAACCAGCTCATTGCCGAAACCGGCAGCCAAGGAAGTAGCCAAGACAGCAGTCAAACCGGTGTTCAGACCCCGTTGTCGATCAAGCGCGATGAGCTCGACGCGGTGCTCGCCGAAGTCGACGCCCTGGTTCAGCAGGCCGAAGACGCCAAAGCCAAACAGATCGAGTGCTTCAAGGAATTGGCGCGTATCCAGGCCGAGCAAGGGCGACTCGAAAGCGCCAAGGTCGCCACCAGCGAACGCCGCCAGCGACTCGAGGATCGCACTGGCGGCCAAGCCGGCCAATTGATGGAGGCCGCAGCCGCCGAGATCACCGCCAAGCAGCAGCTGGATCAGTCGCTGATCAGCGCCGCCGACGCCCATCGCAGCCTTGATGAGCGGATCCGCGCCCGCGAAACCGCGCTCGCCGAAGGCAATCGCCTTGATCAGGAACTCAGCGAGGTCGGCCACCAGATCGCGCGCAGTGAAACCAGTCTGCGCCTGTACCGCGATCAGGAACATCGCGCCGAAGGGCTGCAGCGCGGCGTCCGCGACGTGTTGCAGACGATGGGCAAGCAGCCGGGAATCATCGGCATGGTCGCCGACCTCTGCCGCATTCCCGATGAAGATGTGGTCGCGATCGAAACCGCCCTCGGCGCCCAGGCGCAGAACATCATCACCGAGACGCAGGAGGACGCCAAATCGGCGATCGACTTCCTCAAGCGTGAGCGTCGTGGGCGCGCGACTTTCCTGCCCTTGGATGACATCCGTGGCGGCGAGCGGGTCGAAAACAATCTGCTGCGCGAATCGGGCGTGGTCGGCATCGCTTCGCGGCTGATCGAATTCGAACCGCGTCTACGCGGCGCTTTCGAATACCTGCTGGGCAATGTCCTGATCGTCGAAACCCTCGACGACGGCATCGCCTTGCGTCGTCGCTATCGCCCCGGCTGCCGGATCGTCACCCGCGATGGCGAAGTGATCAACGCCGGTGGCGCGATGACCGGGGGCCGGCAACAGGGCCAGGAATCCGGCGGCGTCGTCAGCCGCAAACATGAAATTGCGAAGATCGCCGATCAGCTCGCTGAGCTGACAACCAAGCGCGATCAGCTGTCCTCGGCGCGCGATAATAAAAAGAAAGAAGCCTTTGAGCTGTCGCTGACGGTCGAGGAATGCCGACGGCAGATCCAGGCCGGCGATCGCGCCGTGGGCGAAGCCAAGGCCCAGGTGATGAAGGCCGAACGCGATCTCCTTCATTTCGAGGAAGCCGCCAGCGGTTTCGGCGCCGAGCTTGAAGAGATCGCCAGCGAACTCGGCAAACTCGAATCCGAAGGCCGTGATCTGCTCGGGCAGCACGAATGGTTCAGCGCGATGCAGCGCAAGCTGACCAGCGATCTTGAAGCCCGGCAGAGTGCGATCACCGCCCGGGGCGCCCGTCGCGATCAGATCCAGGACGAGGTCAACACCTTGCGCGTCAGCGCCGCCACCGTCGCCGAACGTGTCGAAGCCGCCCGCAACCACCTCGGCCACCTCACGCGCTCGCTGCAAAACCTCGAAGACCAACGCGACGACCGCACCAGGCGCCTCGATGGTCTTGAACTCAAACGCAGCGAACTGCGCCAGATCCTCGACGAATCGGCGCAGATCTTCGCCACCGAAGCTGCGCAGGTCACGACCCTGGCGCAACGCCTCGACGGCCTGATCAAGGAGCGCGACGCGATCCGCAACGGCGTCGAAGAACAGCGTCAGGAAGTACGCATCCTCAACGCCCGGGCCAAGGCCACCGACAAGGAGCGCCAGGAATCCGAGCTGCACGCGCACGAAGCCAAGATCCGCCTCGAGAATCTATCGGTCCAGATCCTGGATTCGCATCAGCTCGATCTGGCCGAAGCATTTGGCAACTATCAACGTCCCGGTGATCTCGATCTCGACACCCTGCGTGAACAACTGCACGCCACCGAAAGCGAACTCAAATCGCTCGGCCCGGTCAATCTCGCAGCCATTGATGAACTCGCTGAAGTCCAGGCCCGTCAGGATTTCCTCGACAAGCAGTTCACCGACCTCACCCGCGCCATGGAAACCCTCGGCAGCACTATCGAAGACCTGAACCGCATTTGCGGCCAGCTTTTTGAAGCAACCTACAAGCAAGTCCGCGCCAATTTCCAACTGCTGTTCCGGAAATTGTTCAATGGCGGTCGGGCCGATCTCGAACTCGAAAAGAAGGACGAACAAGGCAACCCTGTCGATCCGCTCGAAGCCGGTCTGGAAATCATCGCCTGCCCACCAGGCAAGAATCCAAAGATCATCACCCAGCTGTCCGGCGGCGAAAAAGCCCTCACCGCAATCGCGCTGCTCTTTGCGGTCTATCAGACCAAACCCAGCCCGTTCTGCATCCTCGACGAAGTCGATGCCCCGTTGGACGAAGCCAATGTCGACGTCTACAACGCGATGATCCGCGAGTTCACCAAAGTCAAAGACGACGGCGGCCGCGGCAGCCAATTCATCGTCATCACCCACAAGAAACGCACGATGCAAAAAGCCGACGCGGTCTACGGCATCACCCAGAACGAACCCGGTGTCTCGACCAAGATCAGCGTCAAGTTCGAAGACATCGAACACGGCCTAGCGGTCAATCCGAACGGCGAATTATTGCCCACCGTCCGCGGTGCCGGGCCGTTTGCTGGGTGAAGGTTTCAAAACCACCTAGATATGCAGTATTGAATGAAGGTGCGTCTTAGAATTTATCTTGGAATAGGCATATTAATAATCTCCGTTTTTCTTGCCTATTGGCAGTGGGATCCCGGCCAGGTGAAGCTGGACCGTAACGATTATTTCCAACAGAACGGACTATGGTTGGGTCATGGTTGGATCGGGGGTGAGGATTGGTTCACGAAATACGCGAAAAAAACAGCCGATTTTGACGCAGCTCATCTCGCCGCGATGTCCAGGAAAGTTTCTGATTTGAAGATCAGATATCTGTTTCCTCATCTCTGTCCCGCTAATGCCATGGGGGTTATTCCGGGAATTGATCAGCGGAAATTGGTCCAGCTCAAGGCTGAATTCAAGCAGGCCCTGATACTTCCGTGGATAGGCGGATCAACTGAATCTACAGTCGATGTTGCCAGCGCTCAATGGAATGATGGCTTTGTAGATTCCATCAGAGAACTTTTGCGGAATGAATCCATTGATGGGATCCATCTTAATATTGAGCCGATGACCTCTGGGGATGAACATTTCCTCGTTTTACTGAGACGAATCAAAGCCATCAAAGGCAATAAAATTCTCTCGCTAGCAGCATACCCACCACCCACCATTTTTCACCCGCACCCCAGTGTCCATTGGGATCTCACGTATTACGGCAAAATTTCGCTCATTGTCGAT